>NZ_WBKL01000211.1:0-51669 GCF_015714705.1 Nostoc sp. NZL
GTAGTGAGACTCTGCTACCAATCCCAATATTGCAAAATGGTTATGATTCATTGGGTATTAGGTTTGTAGATTGTCCACACTGCCATAAGCAGCATGATAGAGACATCAATGCTGCTATAAATATCAAAAATGAAGGATTGCGATTATGGGCGTTAGGAACTAGCGCTTCTGCCCTTGGAGGGGATGTAAGACCAAAGTCTTCAGGACGTAAAAAATCTACGAAGGTTGAGGCAATCCCCAATGAATTGGGAAGCCTACACTGTACCGTCAGGTCAGTGTAGGTAGTTCACAAATTCTCATCGTCGCCTGTGGGGGTACTCTAATTCCTCACATTCCAGATGTTTACGGTACATCTGCATTACATCGTCTAAAGTCTGAACCTGGACGACATTTACCTACAGAACATCTCGTCAGGATAGATGTAGAAAGCCTTTTAGCTGACTGTTTACAGAATTCTCACATATCTGTAGTTTCTTGGCATCATCAAGCGGTAGATAAAGTACCGCCTGGTTGACGGGTTGTTGCTCATGCTTGGGATGATGGAGTCATTGAAGCTGTGGACCATGAACACCATCCTTGGGCAATTGGTGTGCAATGGCATCCTGAGCTTTCAATTCTCGATCCCAATCATCAAAGAGTTTTTCTAGCTCTCGTTCAGGCTGCACATACAAGACACTTCTGGGATGACCGTAACCTCGCAACCGGGTCAGAGCCAGGGTGATCCCCCCAAATTAATCGGTGCTGAAAATTTTTTCTGTAATTGCAATTATCTCCCCTATTTATCCCCTATTTATCTTTAAATTCAAATCACAATAGCAGAGAACACCATCTAATACAGGCGGACACTCTCTGTCTAGAACCTATCCCACTAATAATATTAGTGTCACAAAGCTTAAGCTTATCGAGAACTGACAACGAAAAATTAAGGTTTTTAAGCACATTTTACGAAAAGATGTAGGGATTTTTAGAATCATGGTATAGGTTCACAGATTTTGCCGTTTATACACACAAGCGTGTCTGAAAAGCTTACATGGCTAGCATCTCTGATCTACTTCATCGATGTCGAAACCTAATTATTAGTTTTTCAATTTTTTGGAGGAGAGGAAAATGAAGAAATTCACCTGTTTGATGATTGTCGGGGCAGTATTGTCGATTAGTGCGCCCGCTGTGGCTGAAAGTCGTGCGGTTAATATCAGTATTGGCAGTATTGGTGGTTCTTTAGATAATGCCGCTTTGCGAACAATTCGCCAAGTTATCGGGTTTGCAGTCGGCACTAGTACCGTCGATAAATTCATTGTATATAGTCCCAAGGCCGGATCTCCTATTCCCATCGAAGGAGGTTTATCTGCTTGTGCTGAAGCTGGCTTCGGCACAAGCAATGCAAGATTTAATGCTTTTATCCAGGAGTTGCGTTCAATTAATCCCAAACCAGGGACTTTCTACAATGTAGAACTTACCGCAACCTGCAAACAGAAATAAGACGTTTGCACTCAAGCGCCGTAGGATGGGCTGAGGTACCAAGCCCATCTATCAAGTTACACGTAAGCTTAATATGTTGCTTAACTTTGGCTTAGAAGCTGTAGATCACCTGTGCTGTGGCAATATGGGTAAAGTTGATGGCTATGAGTTGTTACTTTAGCTAACAATGACTTACCCTGCGTATTGTTGTGGGAGTGATTAACCCTGTTTTGTCACTCTCGGAAACCAATAATCATAGCCCCTCAAAAAATTTTTGTGAAATATATCCTGAAGCTCAAAATGCGTAAGCACATACTGAACTCTTTGTTTCCAGTTGTCTTACTCGCTGCTTATGTAGGGATTGGGACACATCCAGCCCAGGCAAACTGTCCACGTTTTGGTCGTCCGCCAGAACAAGTGAACCCTGAAGTACAGCAACGTGCAAACCAACTCAAAAATGATCCCAATCAATTCTTTGGAAAAAAGATTTTAGATACGATTACAAATCGCCGCATCACCTTGACTCCAGATTTTGATCGTTTAACGGGAATCGAGAAACAACAAGTTCTCAATACTTTAGAATTAGACGGTTCAACCTACGAAGTTTACGCAGCTGATGAACGGCTGGTTTCGGCGCAATATGATGGCTGTACTCGTACTTACTTGAAGACTGAGCGCGATCGCTATGGTTGGTATCTCAATCGCCCTCTGGTAGCAATGCCACTGCCGATGTTACGCGATGCTTTACGTAATTGGGGGCAACCGACTTGGCGCAAAGTTAACCAGAGTATACATCCGGAAGATGAGCGTAGAGCGCGCTTCAAGTTTTGGGAAACAGTTGGCTATGACAAATACAACCAAGGCTGGTGGATTGGTTGGGTGCCAGAAGGGGGCTACTTTGAAGTTACAGTTCGCAATGCTGATGGTGTTACCCAACTCAAGCCTTATTTAGGAACTGCGTTTCATCAATATCGCTATGTAGTAATAGCGAGTGATGGTACTCCTCTGTACGATACTCAAACAGAATTAGGTAATCCGTGGCTGTCGGTTCTAGGTAAAACCTCTTCTCCTGCGGGATGGAATGTCAGCCCTTGCCATTATCAAAATCCTTTCTTGTGCGTCTATCGCAACAAACTTGATGTGGGAAGCGTCGAACTTCAACGCCGGACGTATACTGACTATCCCATTCTGCAAACCCAATTTGAACAACTTGGGTTAGTCCCAGGGCTATTCACCTATAGCAATCCTAATGATAAAGCTAAGGCACTGATTGCATTAAAAGCTGTAATCGCAGATTACTACCAAACGATTACAAAAGAACGTACTTCGACTTATGGCACAACCTACAAAGTTCAGGTGCAACAACCAGAAGAAGTCAAAATTGGTGATTTGCCAGGGTTAAAGTATGGCTTTAAGAGTATAGACCGCTTAGGGCAGGTGCGCGAAAAGTATGTGAACTATATGACATTTAATGGGAATTTGTACATTATTACTACAGGCTACGAGCCAGCGGAAAAAAGTAATACATTCAAACAGCTTGCCAGCCTCGAGCAGTTTGAACCTCATTTAAAGACGATTATGGAAAATCTGAAGCTGTCTGAAACTGATCGTTAATGTGCTTCTAAATTAAGTGCTGCACTCATAAAAAGTATATATTTCTTGCAGTACTAATTCAGCGCTAAGGGTGGGGCTATGCTGTTGCTCGGCTTGGCGGCTATCTCGAACATCGAAGCAAAACACCTATTGGTATCTAGGTACTGTGGCGAGGTTGGTTAAAATTACACGACCTTTGTGAGGGTGGTTTGATAGAGATGGGGATGGCGTGGGTTGTGAGAGTTAACTATGTAAGTTCTACAAAGGCAACATAATTGCAAATTCAGTTCCTTGATTGAGTATGGAATTAACCTCCATTGCTCCACCATGCTTTTCTACTACAATTTGATAAGCGATCGCCAATCCCAGTCCAGTACCTTTACCAACTGTTTTCGTTGTGAATAGATAATTAAAAATTTCTTGCCTCACCTCGTCTGTCATGCCAATGCCATTATCGGCAATCCGAATCGTTACATATCCAGGGCTGGACATCTCTGTAAAGATGTTGATTGCTAGGGAATCATTGACTCGCTTGCCCTGCTGCCAAACATCTTCTAAAGCATCTACAGCATTAGCTAAGATATTCATGAACACTTGATTGAGTTGTCCTGGATAGCACTCAACCTTTGGTAAGGAAGCGTATTTTCTGACGACTTTAATTTCAGGTCGCTGTCCCAACCCTTTAAAACGATGTCGCAGGATTAATAATGTATCGTCAAGTCCCTCATGAACATCAAACTTAACCTTTACCGATGTGTCAGTCCGGGCAAAGTTTCGCAGCGACACGGATATTTCTTTAATTCGTTCTGTGCTAACCTGCATGGAATTGAGGAGCTTGGGCAAATCTTCTAAGAGAAAGTCTAAATCTATTTGAGCGATCGCATTCTGAATGACAGGCGGTAGTTGGGAATAATTTTCCTGACATAATTGCAGGACATGAGTGAGATCAGCAATATACTCTTGAGCAGGATGAATATTGCTAACAATGCAGCTAATGGGATTATTCATTTCATGTGCTACACCTGCTACCAATTGACCAAGCATTGAAAGCTTTTCTTGTTGCACCAGTTGCACTTGTGCCTTTTGTAATGCTGTCGTTCGCTCTGTAACCATTTGTTCAAGATTATCGGTCAATTGCTTCAGTTGCAAATGCATTCGCACTCTAGCAATCACTTCTGCTTGTTCAAAGGGTTTGGGAATGTAATCAACGGCTCCTAACGAGAACCCTTTCACCATATTTCCAGTATCAGCTAACGCTGTCATAAAAATAATTGGGATGTTTTGCATTAATGGATCAGCTTTAAGTTTCTGGCAAGTCTCAAACCCATCTATTCCCGGCATTTGCACATCTAACAAAATTAGAGCAGGTGGTTTATGGTGCACCATTTCGATCGCACTTTCTCCATCTTCGGCGACTCTAACTGCGAAACCTGCACTTTTTAGCGCTTGTGATAGTACTGACAAATTAGTTGGATTATCATCAACAATTAAAACAAAATCAGAGTTTTTCATGGTTATCAAATGTTTTTTTATAAAATGAATTAACAAAAAATCATTAAAGATAATTTACAGTTTATTTTGACTGGTCTATCCATTCATTTAATGCTTCTCGCAATTTCCTGATTTGGAAATTTTCTGCAAGTTGGATTACTTGTTGAGCGAAATCAAAACAAACAGGATGATTACTCTTTAAGTTATTGGCTTCATGCAATATCCCATCAACATTGCCATATTTTGCTAACTCATATAAGCTAGTCAAAATCTCAATCGAAGGTAAAGAGAGATTCTGAGAATCTGACTGAACATGAGTTTGATTGCACTTTGAATCAACTTCCAATTCTGGTGCATAAATCCATACCAAATTTAATTTTAATCGCAGTAATTCCAGCAAAATTTCAGCTACAACAGGTTTAGATAAGAAAGCATCCGCCCCAACATCTAAACTACGATTTTGATCGCTGTCAAACACACTTGCAGAAGAAGCAATAATTGCTACGTTTTTTAACTGAGCAGATTGCTTGATGTACCGAATCAGCTCAAAGCCATCCATTACAGGCATAACTAAATCAGTAACGATCAAGTCAGGTTGAGATGTAACAGCCCGATCAATCCCCTCTTGTCCATTACTAGCTTCTATTAACTCAAATCCAATTGGTTCTAATAAATTAAGGATTACCGAACGGTTTTCCCACTTGTCATCTACTACTAAAATGCTGCGTTTTTTGCCTTGATAGCCTGTAATAGCTCCTTGTTGCATTACTCTGGAACTTGCAGCCCATTGTTTTGCTTCTGGTAACTCTACTTCAAACCAGAAAATACTACCTTGACCAATTTGACTTTCAACTTCCAAGGTACTACCCATGAGGTAAACAATTTTTTGACTAATAGCTAATCCCAAACCTGTTCCTTCAGATTGTCGTTTGATGTCTCCTGCTTGCTCAAAGGGAAGGAAGATTTTCTGCAATTGCATCGATGTCATCCCAACCCCTGTATCTTCTACTTGAAAACGAATTTTATAATTAGTTATTTGTTGTGTTTCTTGACTACTGACCCTGGACGAATGATTAATAACGTTTACTTTTAAAGTCACCCCTCCTTTATCTGTAAACTTGACTGCGTTACCCAAAAGATTAATCAGAACTTGCCGCAGTCTTTTCTCATCAGCGTGGATACCAACCGGGAGTTGAGAGTCGGGCTGATAGGTGAAGGAAATAACTTTTTGATCGGCTTTAATCCGACAGATTTCGACTACTCCTTCCAGAAACGAAGGAAAATGGAAATCGATGGGATACAACTCCATTTTGCGGGCTTCGATTTTAGACAAATCCAGCACGTCATTAATTAAAGTTAATAGATGAAAGCCACATTGATGGATAATTTCAATTCCTTTGTATCCTTTGTCTGACAAGGTTTCAGTCCGTTGTAGAATTTGAGTATAACCAAGGATGCCATTAAGTGGAGTTCGTAATTCGTGGCTCATGTTGGCGAGAAATTCACTTTTGGCTTGATTAGCAACTTCGGCAACAGTTTTTGCTTCGTTGAGTTGGGCAGTTCGTTCTTCAACTCGTCGCTCTAGTTCATCATTGGTTTGTCGCAGTATCATTGCTGATCTTTGGTTTTCACTAGTTACCGCAGAGATAATAAAGGTAGTGATAGCAATTACACAAATGAATGATTGCAACAAGATGAGCGATTCATTAGGTGAGAGTTGTTTGGCAAACGAACCAAAGCCTTTAACAGTACCAAAAACAGCGATCGCTGACACAATAAGTACAGCTAGAGTCGATATCCGCGCTTCAAATCGAAATGCCGTCCAAATTAACGGCGGAATGATCATGTATTCAATTGGGTATCCCCCTGAAAAAGCGACCCGAACAATCGCCATCATTGACAATAAGACGAATGTAAGTTCGATAATTTGTCGCCGATGGAAGCTTCTCGGCGATGGAGATTTTTGCAACCATGCCAGCACTAAAGGTGTAACAATTAAAATACCTGTGCTGTCTGATGTCAGCCAAGTTCGACAAATGTTACTAAATATTGACCAAGGTGCAATACCACTAATACAAAGCGTTAGTGCAGCCAAGATGGAACTGATTAGGGGGCTGGGTATAGTCAGAACCATAAATTTAAAAATATCTTGCGATCGCTCTAAGAAATGGCGACGCTTGATAAACTTATGAATTAAAAAAGTTGCTACGAAAGGAGTAATTAAGTTGATAGCCGGAATGATAGTACTAATTAAAAGATTGTTCTTAAAAAAGAAAATATAACTAACAATAAAATCACTCAAAAATATGATGGGCCAGACCCGATAGCCTACCAATAACATTCCTGCTAAAAACACACCGAATGAAGGCCAAAATGCTGACGCACCACCGACAAATGTCATAGATAAACCTATGTATCCAAGTCCGAGGTGAACAATAGGAATGGTCAGTGCTGCTATTATAAATGGACGATCCAGCTTAGGTAGGAATTGCTGTTTTATCGTAGTTTGCTGCATTTCTTGTCTCCGTGCAGATAGCTGAAGGTCAGTAACCCTCAATAAAGGTTGTCCAGTTTATAATTCCCAAAAGTAGTTGTGACTTTTATCATCAAGAATAGATATGACATAGCTGTCATACTAATTCATTAAAAGTGTGATACAAATAGCGGGACTTAAACAAAACAGGAAAGTTAAAAAGACTATAATGCTTAGATAGCACAGCTTTCACGTTCGCATTCTCAGAAATCTGCTTCAAGGAACTTGTAGTAATAAGTTGTTATCTTTGACACCACAGCTTTCTTGACGCTCAACTTTATGCTAGCTAAATTCCCTTCACCTGTATTTACACTTCTATTAGGACTTGCCATAACTCAAACCTTCGGATGCACAACTCAAAAAAATAATTCAGCGATCGCTCAAACTTCACCGAAGCCAGCACCCCAAGAAATTGTGCAACCAGGAGAAGTTCGACCTTTACCAGGAAACTTGGATAAAATACCCGTTTTTAACAGCAATAGCCCAGAATGGATTAAAACTGAGGGTATTTTACTTTCTACCTTTCCTACAAACGGTAAAAAAGTTCCAGCAGCGCACCTCAATTTTCCCTTTCAGGGACGCTTTGACTTATTTGCCCACCACTACACCCACACTCCCAAGGATTTACAAACGCTATATTTGGGCGTAATTGTGCATAATCCTGGTAAAAAACCTGTAACAGTAGATGTATTGCAAGCCGCGAGTTATCTAATGCAGGATGCACCCTTTGTCACCTTACCCCCCTACATAGAAAATAACGATGGTAAGACTTACTCAGGCCCAGGCAATCGCGCTGTTGCTGATGTACTCCGAGGTGTTCGACAAGCAGATTTTCCCGCAAAGCTGATAATTCCGCCAGGACAAAGTCGGATGTTGTTAAATCATCCAATTCCTGTACGGAATCTAGAAAAGCCGGTAAATGGTCGCTCTAGTTTTATGCGGCTGCGTAGTAACAATCAAGTTTATGCGGCAAGTTTAGCAATGTTTGCTAAGAAAAATACTGATAATACAGACCGCCCACCCACTCTTGCAGAATGGCAAGCTTTACTAAATACCGGGAACTTCGCTGGGCCGCGAGATAAAACTCCTACTCCTCTAAATGCTACTAGTGGCGCACTGATTTATGGGCGTGTAGCTGGTGTGTCTAGTGGTTCGCAGTGGAAAGCAAAGTTGGTGGATAATCCCCAAACCACAAATCTGACTATTCCCCAGCGTGGGAAAGCTATTTCTTATGCTTTAGATACATTGCTCAGTGGTCGATTGGGCACTCAACAAATCCAAACAGCCAAGATGCTGGTACGTTATCCAGATACGGCATACGAAGCACATGGCAATTATGGGGTGGAATATAAACTCACTTTACCCTTAAGTAACAATACCAGTCAAAACCAGACCGTAGCTGTTACTTTAGAAACACCATTGAAGGAAGATAAATTATCCCAAGGTGGTCTACGTTTCCGCAAACCATCCCTAGATTTTCCTTTCTTCCGTGGTACAGTACGGCTACGCTACTTTGATGACCAAGGTCAACAAAAAACGCGCTACATACATCTATGGCACAGAACTGGTCAGGTGTTAGAACCATTAGTGCAGCTTGTACTTCCCCCATCGACTCAACGAATAGTACAGGTAGATGTGATTTATCCACCAGATTCGACACCACCGCAAGTGCTGAGTGTAAAAACTTTAGAAAAGTAATAAATTAAGGCTTATATGGTTTTCCAGTACACTAACGCATTTGTCACCATAGCATCAGTTAACTTTGAGGAGTTAGTGAGTTTTTATACTAGATTTCTGGAGCAAAAGCCAGTTCTTTTGATTCCGAATGTCTATGCTGAGTTTAATTTGGTTAGTATGCGATTAGGTATTTTTAAACCCAAGAACACAAACGAATCGGAATTTGAAGCGATAGCCAAAAGTAAGATAAGTTTGTGTTTAGAGGTGAATCACTTAGAAGATGCGATCGCTCACCTAACTGCTTTGGGCTATCCCCCACCAGGAGACATTTCCATTGCTTCCCACGGCAGAGAAATTTATGCCTATGACCCTGATGGTAATCGTCTGATTTTACATCAAGCCCCAGTGAATGATAATTAATAAGTGATAATAATTTATTTGGTAATTAATTATGGCTATAACTCAAAACTATAGATTAAACCTGATTCAATGGTATCCAGGTCACATTGCTAAAGCTGAAAGGAAGCTCAAAGAACAGCTTAAACGCGTAGATGTGGTGTTTGAGGTACGAGATGCCCGGATTCCCTTAGCGACTCACCATCCCCAAATAGGTGAGTGGGTAGAGGGTAAGGCACGGGTCTTGATACTTAACCGAGTAGATATGATTACGCCGCAAATGCGATCGCTGTGGATAGATTGGTTTAAACGCCAGGGAGAAGTCCCTTATTTTACCAACGCTCAACATGGTAAAGGTATAGCAGAAGTGGCGCGGGCAGCGCAAGCCGCTGGAGTAGAACTCAATCAAAGAAGAAGCGATCGCGGAATGTTACCCCGTCCAGTCCGGGCTGTGGTGATTGGTTTTCCTAATGTCGGTAAATCAGCTTTGATTAACCGCCTGTTGGGAAAGCGAGTAGTGGAAAGTGCAGCCCGTCCTGGCGTAACTCGCCAACTGCGCTGGGTGCGAATTTCCGAACATTTAGAATTGCTAGATGCTCCTGGTGTTATCCCTTTAAGATTGGAAGACCAAGACGCAGCATTGAAATTAGCCATTTGTGATGATATCGGTGAAGCATCTTACGATAACCAACTAGTAGCAGCAGCCCTAGTGGATTTACTCAATTATTTGGAAGCTGTAGCCGCAGATTTATTACCAAAAAAACCATTACAGTCCCGTTACCAACTCGATTCGACATCAGACACTGGAGATACCTATTTGCACGCCTTGGCGGAGCATCGTTACAAAGGTGATATAGAGCGAGCTGCAAGACAACTTTTAACAGATTTTCGCAAGGGGTTGTTGGGTGAATTAAGTTTAGAATTACCTCCTAATTAAATAAGGGTGACAGAAGCTGAACTCACCGCGCTGGCTCACAAAATTGAAAAATTCCTGGCTTCCCTTCACAAAGAGATCAAACCCCCTCTAAACTGAACCTACAGCAAAATTGCTTATTTCAATGTAATATCCGTCACATACAGTTGTCGGAATGCAGTTAACAGTGTCATAAAGAAAAGGTGAAGGTTAACCTGTAGGGTATAACTTACCTTAGAGTTGCTTGCACCTCTAGCTTCGATGGATCTATCACGCTCATGACTGAACTCACGCTACGCCTACAAGAGGGAGATACCGAGACAACGATCGCAGTTGACCAAGATATCTTCACAATTGGTCGTTTGCCGGAATGTAATTTATACTTACCTTTTGCTGGAGTATCCCGCAACCATGCCCGCCTAGTGAAAACGGCTGACGGTGTGTGGACTATTGAGGATCTGGGCAGCAAAAACGGGACGCAAGTAAATAAATATCTTATTAGCTGTCCCCAAGAGTTACATCACGGTGATAGCGTTTGGCTGGGCAATGTAAGCCTGTTAGTGCTGTTCACAAGCCCTATTTCCCAATCGACACCGGAGTATCCCGGAACTTCGGAAAATAATGAGCAAAGAACAATCCTTCACAATGTCAAGCAATTACAACAGCAATGGATCGCAGCTGATAGCAAAGATGGCAACATCAGTAATAAGGATAAAACCATTGCCCGTCTCAAAGACTTAGTGGATATAGCTAAAAATCTCTGTGCAGCCGCGTCTATAGAAGAGATTTTTTCTCAGGTGCAGCAAGTGGTTTTTCGTTACCTTGATAGTATCGATCGCTTGGCATTATTAATTGATGTTAATGGTTGCGGCCAATTAGAATTAGTGAATGCTGCCACTAGAAACGTTTCTCAACAAAAACATCTCGCCTCAGATGGAAGTTGGATTAGTCGGAGTATCTGTCAAAAGGTATTTGACGAAAAAGTTATCATTCAAACCGCCGATACCCATCAGGATGAACGGTTTGCTAGTGAACAGAGTATTTTGGTCAAAGGCATTCGTAGCGCGATGGCGGTGCCTTTATGGGATGAAAATAAAGTTGTGGGCGTACTATATGCCGATGCCAATCTTTCTTCTTACCATTGGGCAAATGAAGGCGAAGAAGAACTCAGCTTTTTTTCAGCTTTAGCAAACCTTGTAGCTTCTAGCGTCCAGCGTTGGTTGCTGGTAGAGAAACTCAAAACTGAAGAGATGATTCGTCACCGACTAGAACGCTATCATTCTCCAGCAGTCGTACAGCAGTTAATATCTGTAGGCGGATTACCGGGTGGTCGTTTAGCTCCCGCCGAGAGCGAAATTAGTATTTTGTTTGCAGATTTGGTTGGCTTTACGGCAATTTCTGAGCGGTTAACGCCAACTGCGATCGCTCAACTGTTAAATAATTTATTTGAAGAGATGCTAAAAGAAGTGTTTACCTACGGCGGCACTTTAGATAAATATATTGGCGATTGTATTATGGCATTTTTTGGCGCTCCAGAACCGCAAGCAGATCACGCCGATCGCGCTGTTGCTGCTGCAAAGGGAATGCTGACTCGTCTGGAACATCTTAATGCCAATGGTTTTTGGCACGAACCTCTGCAATTACGTATTGCTATTAATAGCGGTAAGGCTGTTGTGGGAGATGTTGGTAGTTCCCAAAGAGTCGATTATACGGCATTAGGCGCGACGATCAATCTTGCTGCTCGTATGGAAGCAGTTTGCCCCCCTAGTGAATGCGTGATTAGTGAAGCCACTCATAAAATGCTTTCACTGCCTTCAGACTTTGAGGAAATGGGAGATTATCGTTTCAAAGGTATTGATCGATTGGTAAAGGTTTATAAGACAAATTTGCAGCAAGTGCCAACAATTATTGGTCATTAGTCATTGGTCATTAGGTATTGGAATGACAAATGACTAATCTCTCTATAGAAATACATAGTTAATTAGTATATTTTATTTCAAAAATAATTGCGAAATTGTAATTTAAGCAACTAATTCTTGGTGAAAAGACTAAAATTTGGGTGGTAGCTTCCAGAATTGATCTGTGTAACACTAGGAAGCCTACCTCAAGCTATTTTTTAACGGGAGGTCAGGTAATGGCTATCGCTACCATTAATCCCGCCACTGGGGAGACGCTCAAAACCTTTGAGGCGCTCAATGATGCAGAGATTACCGCTAAACTCAATTTGGCTAATCAGGCTTTTGAAAAGTATCGTCAGACTAGTTTTTTGACGCGATCGCACTGGCTGCAAAAGGCTGCTGATATTTTAGAGCAAGACAAAGCAGAATTTGCTAAGTTGATGACTCTGGAAATGGGTAAGCCATTTAAAGCAGCGATCGCAGAAGTAGAAAAATGCGCCGTCGTCTGTCGCTACTATGCCGAACACGCCCCTGGTTTTCTGGCTGATGTTTCTGTAAAAACGGATGCCAGCCATAGTTTTGTTCGCTATCAACCAATGGGTGCAATTCTCGCAGTGATGCCGTGGAATTTCCCCTTCTGGCAAGTGTTCCGTTTTGCCGCACCAGCTTTGATGGCGGGAAATGTCGGCTTACTCAAACATGCTTCCAACGTGCCGCAGTGTGCCTTAGCAATTGAAGATATTATCCGACGAGCGGGTTTTCCTGAAGGTGCGTTTCAAACTCTATTGATAGGCGCTGCTAAAGTCGCCGATTTAATGGCTGATGAACGAGTAAAAGCTGCCACATTGACAGGAAGCGAACCAGCAGGCGCATCCCTCGCCGTCGCTGCCGGCAAACAAATTAAAAAAACCGTCTTGGAATTGGGAGGAAGTGACCCATTTATTGTGTTAGAAAGTGCTGACTTAGAGACAGCAGTTGTCACAGCTACTACAGCACGAATGTTGAATAACGGGCAATCATGTATTGCAGCAAAACGTTTTATTGTCGCAGAAGCGATCGCAGACAAATTTGAAAAATTACTTTTAGAAAAATTTGAGACGCTGAAAGTAGGCGATCCCATGCAACCAGATACCGATTTAGGCCCACTGGCAACTCCTGGTATTCTCCAGGATTTAGACCAACAAGTGCAAAATGCCATCAGCAGCGGTGGTAAAGTCCTCACCGGTGGACATCCTTTATCAGATCGTCCAGGGAACTTTTACCCGCCAACGATTATCATAGATATCCCGTCTGACACACCAATTGCAAAAGAAGAATTTTTTGGCCCAGTAGCCTTGTTATTCCGGGTTCCAGATATCGATGCTGCCATAAAACTCGCTAATGACTCACCCTTTGGCTTAGGTGCAAGTGCTTGGACAACCAACGACCAAGAGAGCGATCGCTTGGTTGAGGAAATCGAAGCAGGTGCCGTATTTATCAACAGTATGGTCAAATCTGATCCCCGATTGCCCTTTGGTGGCATTAAGCGTTCTGGATATGGCAGAGAATTGAGTATCCAGGGTATACATGAGTTTGTCAATGTTAAAACCGTGTGGGTGAAGTGATTAGTCATTAGTCATTGGTCATTAGTCATTTGTCAAAGAACTAATGACTAATGACAAAGAAAAAATTACTAATGACTAAAGTCTTATTCGTCAATAGTTAGGAAATAAAATGAATACAGCAGAATTATTGGTGCAGTGCCTAGAAAATGAAGGAGTGCAATATATTTTTGGACTCCCCGGCGAAGAAAATCTGCACGTTTTGGAAGCGTTAAAACATTCTTCCATAAAATTTATTACGACTCGTCATGAACAGGGTGCAGCATTCATGGCCGATGTCTACGGACGCTTAACAGGAAAAGCCGGAGTATGTCTTTCTACTCTTGGGCCTGGAGCAACCAACTTGATGACTGGGGTAGCAGATGCGAACCTCGATGGTGCGCCCTTAGTGGCGATTACCGGTCAGGTTGGAACAGATAGAATGCACATCGAATCTCATCAATATTTAGATTTGGTGGCAATGTTTGCACCTGTTACCAAGTGGAATAAGCAGATTGTGCGACCTAGTATTACACCAGAAGTAGTGCGGAAAGCATTTAAGCGATCGCAATCCGAAAAACCTGGTGCAGTTCACATTGATTTGCCAGAAAATATTGCTGCCATGCCCGTCGAAGGCAAACCTTTGCGTAAAGATAATAGCGAAAAAACCTATGCATCTTTTGCTAGCATTCGGGCAGCAGCAGCGGCAATTTGCCAAGCAGTTAACCCATTAATCTTAGTAGGAAATGGGGCAATTCGTGCTCAAGCAAGTGATGCTGTCACACAATTTGCCACATTGCTGAATATACCTGTTGCCAATACCTTCATGGGTAAAGGCGTGATTCCCTACACACATCAATTAGCTTTGTGGTCAGTGGGATTACAGCAAAGAGACTTCATTACCTGTGGTTTTGATAACACAGATTTAGTAATTGCGATCGGTTACGATTTGATTGAGTTTTCCCCGAAGAAATGGAATCGTAATGGTGAAATTCCCATTGTCCATATTGGGGTAAGTCCGGCGGAAATTGATAGTAGTTATATTCCCAACGCCGAAGTTGTCGGAGATATTTCAGATTCCCTCTACGAAATCTTAAAATTAGCAGACCGACAAGGTAAACCCGATCCCTTTGCTATTAGCTTAAAGTCAGAGATTCGGGCTGATTATGAACAGTACGCCCATGATGATGGATTTCCAATTAAGCCGCAAAAATTAATTTATGACTTACGGCAAGTGATGGGCCCAGATGATATCGTCATCTCAGATGTTGGCGCACATAAGATGTGGATGGCCCGCCATTATCATTGCCATAGCCCCAATACTTGCATAATTTCCAACGGCTTCGCGGCTATGGGTATTGCCATTCCTGGCGCTTTAGCAGCAAAACTTGTTCATCCTAACCGCAAAGTCGTTGCTGTAACAGGCGATGGCGGCTTTATGATGAATTCT
This sequence comes from Nostoc sp. NZL, assembly GCF_015714705.1. NCBI lineage: Bacteria > Bacillati > Cyanobacteriota > Cyanophyceae > Nostocales > Nostocaceae > Nostoc > Nostoc sp. NZL. The sequence goes on from NZ_WBKL01000211.1 coordinate 14,990, forward strand.
CAGGAATTAGAAACAGCCTTACGTGTCGGTACACCCTTTGTCACCATAATTTTCAATGATGGTGGCTATGGGTTAATTGAGTGGAAGCAAGAAAATCAATTTGGCAAAGGAAACTCATCTTTTGTGCATTTTAGCAATCCTGATTTTGTTAAATACGCTGAAAGCATGGGTTTAAAAGGCTACCGAGTTGAATCGGCTCTAGATTTGATTCCCACTTTGAAGGAAGCCCTCGCTCAAGATGTACCTGCGGTGATAGATTGTCCCGTAGATTATCGGGAGAATCACCGCTTTAGTCAAAAAGCCGGCGAGTTGAGTTGCGCGGTGTAAAAAGTTAAATGTTAGGAGTTAGGAGTTAAGAGTTAAGAGTTAGGAGTTATTTATTCCTAACTCCTTTTTAATTTTTACTCCTTTAGTGTTTTGTTATATCGCTTAATCGAAATATTGTTTATATAAATTTTAAAAATGATTATGACAGATGGAATTATAGAACCCTTTAAGAGAAAGAATTCTCAATCTAAAATCTAAATTCTAAAATGGGATTAGCTAGTATAAAAATCTGATATACTCTCAGCAGTTTCTCGATAAGGAATGATGGCGCGATCGCTTCGGGTAGGCCCAGAGTATATTGATAAAGTTAAGTCAGCACTTGGGCGCAATGGCTATTATAGCCAGCAGTCCTTGCCTAGTGATATGGAATTTTCTCCCCCCACAGTCAAAAACTTTCTCACTGGTAAACCTGTTGACTCTCTAAATTTCATAAAACTCAGCGAGAAATTGGGGTTAGACTGGCGAGAAATTGCATATAAAGAACCAGAAAATCCGCAAGCTGAAACCTTGAGCGTAGAACAACAATTTAGATTAGAGAAGAACCGAGATGGACTTCAAGAAGCGTGGAATATCCAGCACAAAAAAGTCAGCCAAATAAGACTTGCCTTAATGATTGAGACTGGGACAACAAATAAATTTCAATTAGAACAGCAGTTTCAAGAAGAAACAGCTAAATTAATAAATCTAGAAGCTGAACTTGATAAAGTCGAAGCAGCACTTAAATTAGCTTCACCAACCAAAATCTTTGAAAAAAAAGTTCAAGTTTATCCATTCAAATCCCAGCCAACTAACGGGGAAGTATCACCCTTCATCACTGGCGCACCCATCACTCAACCCCGTTACTTTTTTGGGCGCGAAAAAGAATTAAAACGCCTCTTTAACTTACTCAAACGCCACCCCTTACAAAACGCCGCCATTATCGGCAAAAAGCGTAGTGGTAAAACATCTTTGCTGCACTACTTAAAAAATATCACCACCACCCCAGCACAACAGCTGCGTCCTGAGCAAAAATCTGACTGGCTACCGCATCCAAAAAATTACTGTTGGATTTTCGTAGACTTGCAAGACGCACGAATGCAAAGCCGAGAAGGGCTACTAAAGTACATCCTAAAATCACTGAATATGCAAGTGCCTACACCTTGGGATTTAGATCATTTCATGGATGTAGTCAGCGATAATTTACATTGTCCCACAGTCATCTTATTGGATGAGATTAGTGTTGGATTGGAACGCTGTCCAGAATTAGATGATAGTTTTTGGGAATGTTTGCGGTCTTTGGCAACTAACCATACAGGAGGGAATCTAGCATTTGTCTTGACTACCCCCGAATCACCGATTGAAATGGCGCGAAACACAGGACACAGTTCACCCTTTTTCAATATTTTCGGTTACACCGCATATCTGGGAGCATTGACTGAGATAGAAGCGCGAGAATTGATAGCGAGTTCGCCCATTCCTTTGACTGATGAAGATGTAGAGTGGATTTTGTCACAAAGTTGCTGCTGGCCACTGTTATTGCAAATTCTATGTAGAGAAAGATTATTTAGTTTAGAAGAAGGAGAGACTGATGATAATTGGCGTGAGGAAGGATTACGACAAATGAAACCATTTGCTGATTTATTAGATTCATAACTAGCAGAGTAATTATGAAAGCACACCGAATTGAAACAAAGTTAACTAAAAACGGAATCTTGATTATTGAGGATTTCCTGTTTCAAGCAGGTGAAGCAGTAGAAATCCTAATTTTAGAACGTTTTTCCCAACCTTCAGACTCTAACCTTTATCCTTTACAGGGAAAGGTTATTCATTACGATGAACTAATTGAGGCTGTTCTATAGAAGATTGGGAAGTGCTGTCATAACTACGTTTGTAATGACAACAATATCTTTAATATCTCTGCTATTAACCTAAGCAGGCAAATTATGCCTTCTCAAAACTCACTCACTAATTATGCTGAAATCTACACTGATGCACCTAAACCACACTCTAATTTGATCATAGGTGGTTTACAACTATTGTTTTGGCTATTTTTTCGTCCTGTAGCTTGGTATCAGCACACTTTACATATTAAAAATGAGATTACCTCTTTAGCAGACTTGAACAAACCATCTGTATGGCAGCCAGTGCTACAAGGGTATTTAATCGTACCTCTCTGGGCTAATTTTATCCTTGGTTTAGTACTTTGGGGATTAGGTCAGCCATTACCAAATATTTTGTCTATTGTGGCCTCAAGCTTAGGGTGTTGTGTAGCATTAAGCGTGGCATTTGGCGTGGCGGAAGGCGTGGCGTTTGGCGTGGCAGAAGGCGTAGCGTTTAGCGTGGCATTTGGCGTGGCGTTTGGTGTGGCGTTTGGCGTAGCGTTAGGCGTGGCATTTGGCGTGGCATTAGGTGTGGCATTAGGTGTGGCGTTAGGTGTGGCGTTAGGTGTGACGGAAGGTATGACGTTTGGCGTGGCAGAAGGCGTGGCGTTTGGCATGGCAGAAGGCGTGGCGTTAGGCGTGGCGTTTGGCGTGGCGTTAGGCGTGGCGTTAGGCGTGGCGTTTGGCGTGGCATTTGGCGTGGCGTTTGGCGTGACGTTAGGCGTGGCATTTGGCGTGGCATTTGGCGTGGTATTTGGCGTGGCGTTTGGTGTGGCGGAAGGCGTGGCATTTGGCGTGGCATTTGGCGTGGCGTTTGGCGTGGCGGAAGGCGTGGCGGAAGGCGTGGCGTTTGGTGTGACGGAAGGCGTGGCGTTTGGTGTGCTGTTATTTCTGGGTATAACTATCAACTTATGGCGACCAATAGTTTTATACCCATCACTCCAATTATGGAATTTAGCACTTTATCGGTTGGAAGAAAATCGCATTAACCAGCCTTCTATTTTATTAAGATTGTCTAATATATTTCCTTATCGAATTAACCAAAGGCACACCGATGAAACATTTCCAAAGCCCATATTACCTTTACCTTCTCAACAAATTGAAAAAAGTATAGATGAGTATTCAAGTTCATTACGCTATCATTCAGCCTTTTGGGATCAATTTCAACGCATACCTTTATATGGCTTAGAGAAGTATTTACTTTTAGTCATAGAACATAACCCAAGCGAGGGTGAAGCTGCCATTGATTATCTCAATAAAAGTCACCAAAAGTGGGCTGTTCAAATTTGCAAAGATGCATTGAACCTAAGAAAATGTGATGATGTAGAAGCTATACGTCAGCTTCATCGCACCATAGAAATTGAGGAATTAGGGAACTCAATTAATTCTGTCCTACGCATATTCACTCGCATCAGTCAGGATGTAAACGCAGCATTAGAACAAAGAAGTAATTACAACCAGCGTATAGCTCTTAAAGCTGTAGCAGAAAAACTAAATGGACAGCTAGAAAACTTCAATCGTATTAATAATAAATACGCTTCTTTCTTTCTACCTTTTGCGAAAATATGGCTGGATATAATCAATAAATATATAGAAGAATTAGCTATCAAAGTTGAACAAAATAAAGAAATTGATAACCCTTGTATTATTGGTGTACCGCTCACACTAGAGCAAGAAATTTTCACAGGGCGTGATGACATTGGCTTACGCATTGAGCAGTTACTTTTAGATCGCCGTCGTCCACCTCTGCTACTATATGGTCAGCGACGCATGGGTAAAACTTCCCTCCTAAATAACATCGGAAAGTTACTACCTAATAACATCATTCCCATGTTTGTAGACTTGCAAGGCGCACCTTCATCAGCTAGTGACCATGCAGGTTTTCTCTACAACCTGGCTAGAGAGATGGAGAAGTCAGCAAAAAAGCAAGGTTTAACTCTACCGTCCCTAGCCCGCGAAGTACTAAAATCTGACCCTTTCACCTATTTCTATGAATGGCTAGATAAAGTAGAACAGGCTCTAGAACAAAATACCGCCTTACTAGCGCTAGATGAATTTGAGGTGCTAGACAACGCCATAACCAAAGGTCGTTTTGATGAACAGGATGTTTTGGGAATGTTGCGTCACCTCATCCAACATCGTCCCCGCTTCAAGGTTTTACTGGCTGGCTCTCATACTATTGAAGAATATCAGCGCTGGGCTAGTTATCTAATTAATGTCCAAGTAGTGCATATCTCCTACCTCAAAGAAGCGGAAGCACGACAATTAATTGAACGTCCCGTCAAAGATTTTACCCTCCGCTATGAACCCAACGCTGTTGAGCGAGTGCTGCAACTCACCCGTTGTCACCCATTCTTAGTACAACTACTCTGTGCGGAAATTATCGTCCTTAAAAACGAACAAGACCCCTCTATCCGGCGATTGGCAACTTTAGCGGATGTGGAAGCCGCGATACCAGAAGCTTTGCAAAGTGGCAGCTTTTTCTTTGCTGACATTCGAAACAACCAAGTAGATGCTACTGGACAAGCTATTCTACGTTTTATCGCCGTTCAAGGGGAAGGGGCTATAGTCAGCCGCCAAATTCTATTGCAACAGTTCCCCGATGCTAATATTACTCTCAACTTGCTGTTGCAACGGGAGTTAATTGAGGAAGTTGACGACGGCTATAGCTTCCAGGTGGAGTTGATTCGCCGCTGGTTTGTTTGAATCATGTCTGATAAATTAACTTATGACATGCCATTGTGAATGAAGCAAAGCAATCCCAACATCCTTGTGATTGCTTCGCCTCGCTCGCAATGACAAGCTTTTAACTGTACGTGATACAAAAGACTCGTTCACGAGTATCAAAGTCTCGTTCACGAGTATCAAAGTCTCGTTCACGAATATCAAAGTCTCGTTCACGAGTATCAAAGTCTCGTTCACGAATATCAAAGTCTTGTTCACGAATATCAAAGACTCGTTCACGAATATCAAAGACTCATTCACGAATATCAAAGACTCATTCACGAGTATCAAAGACTCATTCACGAGTATCAAAGACTCATTTACGAGTATCAAAGACTCATCTGAGCTTAACTATTCGTCACCCAGTCTTTTATTTACCAAAGCGACGTTCTATATCATCTGCTTGGGAACCGCCGCGAACTGAGTTAATCCGTAACGAGGTTTTATCTTTAGAAATGTTATACGTTAAAGGCTTTGTCTTAGATATTCGCGCTTCACCCTCTTTAACCAAAGTCTGGGGTGGATACTTAATAATTAAAGCTTTAATTGCCTCAATCCGTTTGGGTACTGCTGGATGAGTTGTATCAAATTCAGAACCAGGAGTTTGAGCCAAAACCTGCATGACTCTCAAACATCCTTCTGGTTCAAAGCCTGCTTTCACAGAAGCTATGTAGCCAATTTCATCAGCTTCAAACTCTTGTTGTCGTTCTTGTTCTGCTAACCGCTGTTCTAACTCTTTTTTCTTTTTCTCGACAATCTCATTAATGCGTTGCTGTGATTCTACTTGTCGTTGAGTACCTTGATTGCCAAGAACGGAACCTAGGAAACCACCGAGATTTCCCCCGATTACACCACCCAAAACGGCACCGCCAACAGTAGCAGCTGTTGACTCTTGGTTTGCAGTTTCTCTTTCTCCCAGTACTTCTTTGGTTGCTTCTTCCTGAATTTTGGCAATCAACTCAGTTCTTTGAGCTGCGCCAACAGCGATGTGACGCTTGGTGTGATGTCCCATTTCATGGGCAACTACACAAGCTAATGCTGAGGAATCACCAGCTAACTGGTCAAGTATGCCATCGTAAATCGCAACCAAATTAACGTCACTTGCAAATGCATTGACATCATACTTGGGAACAGCCACAACTCGCCAAGGACGATTATCTAATTCGTTGGCACGCGCTATTCTATCTATGACGCGATAGAGAGTATAAAAATCTTCAGGTAATTCTTTTTTAGCTTGCTGGTAAAATGTTGTGGCTGTGGGTGCTGGTTTCTTCTGTTGGACTGGTTTAGCCTGGACTGGCAGCATTGCAGAGAACAAAAGTAGGCACAAGGAACTAGTAGTTAGCAGTGTTCTGTCCCAGTTAAGCATTATTGTTGATACCGCTGTAATACAAGGATGATTTTTATACAATAATGCAAAATAGATTTTGTGTAAATTTAAGATTTACAAAGGTACTACAAAACAAAGTCCGCTCAGGAGGACTTCGGTCTGTTGGCGTTAGCGACGGTAGCCATGTCGGCACAGCGTAGGCATAGCCTGTCGTAAACATCGCTACTCAGAGATAGAAGTTAGAATACACTTACATCAGACTTAGGTAGCTATTTACTGCTTGTGCTGGCGTAATTGCTCTACTATATAATCTTCTAGTTCTTGCCTTTCTCTCTTACTGGCATTTCGTTGATAAGTTCTTCCGGTTTCTTGCATAAACCTGCGTTTTTCGCTTGGAGAAGATTTGAGTTTACCTCCGGTTCCTTGCAGCTTTTGCTGTAATTCTTCCCAAGTTTTTTCCCCTACACTTTCACCTACTTTGACTAGTACCTTTGGTAGTAATATTTTTGCCTCTCTTTGAAAATCTTCTTCTGTCTCAAGGGAAGCTAAATCTATATTGCTGAAGTCGATATCGATTTGAAACTTACTCATATAATTGTCTTTGTTCTTCCAAGGATTATTACTACAATTGGGGTCTATGGAGATTACTTTCTAACTTTATTATTGTCAGATTATAAGTATCAGAATCGAAATATATCAAATTAATTATCAGTCTGCAATTCACCAAAATCTTCAAAAGCACTATTTTTTCTTTGTGCATCTTGGCTCAAATCATGGTTATATCTCAGATAATCATTGATTTTATCGATTTTTAAAGAATGATTTAAGACTTTTATATCCAAAGGAATATATATCTAGTTAATGCAAGCTTAAGCAGGTTACGAGTATTAAAAATGCTATCTTAAGGGCAAAGGTCATTTGCTCAATTTTTGAGGAAAACGCTATGACTACAACGCTCATAGAGGCTACTTCTATAGAGTCATTGCTAGGTAAAGAGGCAGAAGACCTGCTTACCTACAAAGCAAAAGTTTCTCGTGATTTACTACATTTGCCTGGGCCAGACTTTGTAGATCGCATCTGGATCAACAGCGATCGCAACCCTCAAGTATTACGTAATCTCCAGTTACTTTATTCTACTGGTCGTCTTGCATATACTGGGTATCTGTCTATTCTCCCGGTAGATCAAGGGATTGAACACTCAGCAGGTGCGTCTTTTGCACCCAATCCGATTTACTTTGACCCAGAAAATATTGTCAGGCTAGCGATCGCTTCAGGTTGCAATGCGGTTGCTACCACTTTGGGGACATTAGGTATCGTTTCACGCAAGTATGCCCACAAAATTCCCTTTATTGCCAAAATCAATCACAATGAGTTGCTGACTTTCCCTAATCAATTTGACCAGGTATTGTTTGCTGATGTCGAACAAGCTTGGAATTTAGGGGCGGTGGCGGTGGGTGCGACAATTTACTTTGGTTCAGACCAGTCTACTAGACAAATTCAGGAAATCAGCAAAGCTTTTAAACGCGCCCATGAACTGGGGATGGTGACAATTCTCTGGTGTTATCTGCGAAACAACGCTTTTAAACAAGATAAAGATTACCACCTTGCTGCTGACCTCACCGGGCAAGCGAATCATTTGGGTGTAACCATTGAAGCCGACATTATCAAACAAAAGTTAGCTGAAAATAACAATGGTTACGGTGCAATTGCCAAAGCCACTGGTAAGAGTTACGGCAAAACAGATGAGCGGGTTTACACAGAGTTGACAACTGACCACCCAATTGATTTAACTCGTTACCAGGTACTAAATTGCTACTCTGGGCGGGTCGGGCTGATTAATTCTGGTGGCGCGACTGGTAAAAATGACTTCGCCGAAGCAGTTCGCACCGCTGTAATTAATAAACGGGCTGGTGGTTCGGGATTAATTTCTGGGCGAAAGACATTCCAACGTCCCTTTGAGGAAGGTGTGAAGCTATTTCACGCTATTCAAGATGTTTATTTGTCGCCGGATGTGACGATAGCTTAAGGAGTGGAGAGTGGGGAGTGGGGAAGAAGCAGGGGGCAGGGAGCAAGGGAGAAGAATTTTCCCCTCTGCCCCCTGCACCCTGCCCCTCTGCCTCTTCTCCATGCTCAATGCCCACCTTACTTTTTATATATAGATAACCAACCTAGAGGAAGACGTTCACTCCATAACAGTTCTCTAATATTTAATCGTTTGTTAAATATTGAGGAGCAAATATCTCCAATGTTGGAAATCCAGAGAATATTTAATCAATTGCGCCGCAAAATTGCGATAGTCATGCTGGCAAGTTTAGTGTGGCTCATTAGCTTACCTGCTACTTCAGTTCAGGCGGAGGGTTATTATTCGGAAAAAAACCACAAGGTAGAAGTAAATAAACCTTATTACACCAGCAAAGACCGACGGGTAGCACAAACTGAATCTTCCAAACCTTATTACGCTACCAAAGAACGTCAGAAGGTAAAAGTTAATATACCAGCAACTGGCGATGATTATATCGATAGTGGAAGGCGTACAACAGAAGGGATTCCTAAAGACTCGGAAAGTGGGAGTCGACCAAGAAATTCCAGAAGTTATGCTGAACCGAAGCGGTGAGGAAGCAGTTAATTTAGAGCGAAAGGCTACGATCGCAGTAATTTTGAAAAAGAAATTACCCAAAATCAAGCCGCTAAAGGGGATTTTGATTGAGTCACTTAACTTCGCTACAATCCAAATCCAACAAAAATAATTATCCTTACACTCTACCTCCAAAGGAGGCTTGGTGAGATTGATGGCTGTTATAAAAGCCTAGCTGTGTGCCCTTGCATCTATAGACACTTAGCTGCTAATAAAATTGCAAATCTTTGTTAACTAAACCAGCGAAGGAATTCTGAGAAAGCAAATCTTGGTAGGGATTCTGGGATATCCTTAGATAAGTGAAAGATTTGCCAAAAAAAAAGTAAGAATGAAGCTGGCAGCAAGAGTAAGTCAGGTAACACCTTCATTAACCTTAGCGATCGCAGCCAAGGCTAAGGCACTGAAGGCAGAGGGAATAGATGTTTGTAGTTTTAGCGCTGGAGAACCAGATTTTGATACCCCAGCGCATATTAAAGCCGCAGCAGTCAAAGCTTTGGAAGAAGGCAAAACCAAGTATGGTGCAGCAGCCGGAGAACCAAAGTTAAGGGAAGCGATCGCCCATAAGCTTAAAATTGATAACGGTCTTGATTACAAGTCTGAGAATGTCATCGTCACCAATGGCGGTAAGCATTCTCTGTACAACTTGATGGTGGCGCTGATTGATCCAGGTGATGAGGTAATTATCCCTGCACCCTACTGGCTAAGTTATCCCGAAATGGTAACCTTGGTCGGTGGAGTTCCGGTGATTGAGCCTACAGATGCCACGACGGGTTATAAAATTACTCCCGAACAACTCCGTAAAGCAATCACGCCGAAGACGAAGTTATTTATCCTCAACTCCCCATCTAATCCCACTGGGATGGTGTACACGCCAGATGAAATCAAAGCACTGGCGCAGGTAGTAGTTGATGCAGATATCTTTGTCGTCTCTGATGAGATTTACGAAAAGATTCTCTACGACGGTGCAGAACATATCAGCATCGGTTCGCTTGGGAAGGAAATTTTTGACCGCACTTTGATCAGTAATGGGTTTGCAAAGGCTTATTCCATGACTGGGTGGAGACTTGGTTATTTAGCAGGGCCCGTGGAAATTATTAAAGCAGCGAGTTCCATCCAAGGGCATAGTACATCTAACGTGTGTACCTTTGCCCAATATGGTGCGATCGCGGCTTTGGAAAGTTCTCAAGATTGTGTCGAAGAAATGCGCCAAGCTTTCGCCAAGCGGCGACAAGTTATGTTAGACAGACTCAACGCCATTCCTGGATTGAGTACCGCAAAACCAGATGGCGCTTTTTATCTGTTCCCTGATATCAGCAAAACCGGTCTGAAATCCCTAGAATTTTGTGATGCTTTGTTGGAAAAACATCAAGTTGCAGTCATTCCCGGAATTGCTTTTGGTGCTGATGACAACATTCGCCTTTCCTACGCCACCGATATGGCGACGATTGAAAAGGGAATGGATAGATTAGAGCAATTTGTCAAGTCGCGTATTTAATTAGTTGTCATTTGTCATTTGTCATTCGTCATTTGTGAGGAGAATTTACCAAATCTCCAAATTTTAACTCCACCTTTTCGACTCAGAACGGGTGGAGTTCATTTTTAAACCTGAAGTTCCGAGTTTCAGACAGGGGAAATGCATCTTATTTTCTAACAAAAACTAGTCTCTCAATGCCATCAAAAAAGCTAGTAGGCATCACTCCAAAAAAAAGATTATTTGTGCAGTCGATGCATCAGAATAGTATCAAGGGACGATCGTTCTCAATATCACCCCTTGGTATTTGCAAAAACAAGATACAAAAGCTCTTTACAATATTTGCGATCGCACTAACTCCCTTTATGAAAAATCTAGCTCTACTATCTGCTACAGCCCTCGCCGCCACAACTGGATTGGTTTTTGGGACAATGCAAGCCGCCTCTGCTGCCACTTTAACCTGGCAATGGAATTATTCTGGTACTGGTATAACAGCAAACGGTAATTTTAGCAGTAATGACACCCCTGACGATTTGGGTTTTTACCAGATTACGGGGATTACTGGTACACGAAATGGTGAGACAATTACTGGTCTGCAACCTGCTGGGACTCCAATACCGGGAAACGAACCTTTTAATGTTGACAATTTAATTAGTCTTAATAGTCAGCAGTTAACAGGTGACGGTTTTGGGTATTCCACCTCCGGGGGAAACTATTCTAGTCCGTTTTTTGCTAATTTTTTGCCGACACCAGGTTATTTAGAGGTTTTTTCTGCGCCACCATTGACACCAGGTTTTGAAAATTTTGGGACGGAAGATAGTGAATTACCCATTAGTTTTTCTGCAACTATAGTCAGCATCCCTGAACCCACCTCTATCCTGAGCTTACTCGCCCTCGGCACTCTCAGCACACATTTAGCATTGAAACGTAAGAAGCTATCCAAATTAACTGATAATAAGCTCGAAAAAGTTTCCTAGTTTTGGTAATAGAAAATTTCCATATTTCAGAAGCTTTAGGGTCAATTATCAACGCTTTAGGAGGTAGACATAGACATATCAGTTATGGAGCCAGGGCAAACACATCTAAATTACTCCTTGATCATAATCAACGTTAAGAACCAACGAAAAATAAAAATAAGCATTTCTTGTTTAGTTTAGTTTCCAAGACTCATACCAATTCACGAAAATCCTGATACATATAGATTTATAGTAGGGGCATGGCAATGCCCCTACGAGCGTATTTGTATCATTATTAAAGTGAAATGGTATCAAAGCGATGTCTACGAAGGGCTACGCCTATGCTTAAATCCTTATCAATAAACAAGCCTTTATGAGGTTGATTTAAGTTCCAGAGGCTTTTAGTAAAACATCACTTGTTTAATTGGCTCTAATCCATCTAAAGACAACTCACGGGATTCAAGATAATATAAGATTGCTTCAATAGGGTCTAGTGCTTCAATTGGGTAATGCCTATGCTCGTATGCTTCCACAAGCGTAGTTAAAACTTTCAAACGGTCAAACTCTGGTGTATTTAGTTCTGCATCAAACAATCTTTCAATTTCATCAAGTGCAGCACGATAATCAGCTTTGGTGCGGATCGGACAGGGTTCAAGCATAGTTATTACTGCCTCAAATATTTATTAAATCTACCTTGTCGGATTTTTTCTGTTTTTAATGTAGATTTGACTGGTAACTTTGATGCAATATAAAAAATAAGTATATTTTGTTCTCAAAATACTTTTATTTAAAACTTATCAAACGTGGAAAAGTCCTGACTAGGACAATTCCTCCAACCAAGGCAAAAATTGATCCTAAGCTGATAAACATAACAGGTAAAAACCATAAACTTAACCAAGAGTTGATCATGGCAGAATTTGGCTTTTCAGGACTATATAATATTTCTACCTGCTGACCTTTAGTAAATTCTGGTGGGTTGCTGCCTGAATTTGCTTCAAAAACTGTTGGTTCACCAGAGGGAGTGGTAAATTCCACCACTGGATAGTAGACATAAGAGGAACGGCCCTTACTATCAGTTGATGAACGTTGCACCAAATCGATTATTGTCCCTTGTGCTGGTACTGCCGTGGCCACAAAGGAACGAGTATTCAGCCCAATTATTATGCCCGTGACGGCAATTATGCTGCCAACACCGCCGAATATTGAACCAAATATCCGAAAGAACTTTGTATCTTCATTCATAAAATATTCAAAAGTTCGATATAGCCAAGAGTTTTGATTTCAACTTTTAGGTTGATATTTCTAGATTAGGTAACAATCGGGGAGAACCAGGGGAGACAAGTCTTGAGACTTTTGTTATTCTCCCCAATGTCTTCTCAAATCTACATCAACTCCATTTCCCGCAACCCCTGGCGTAGTCTCTTAGCCTCATCGGGATTATATCTTTCATGCAGGGCGATCGCTTTTTTAAAAGCCGTTAAACTATCTTGATGATTGCCAGCTTTGAGCAACACTACCCCTAAATTTTGATACGCTTCGGCATAGTTGGGATTTAACGCGATTGCATTTTGGTAACATGCGATCGCATCTGTAAATAAACCCAAAGCCTTAAATGTCATCGCCAAATTATAATGTCCAACAACAAAAGTAGGGTCAATTTTCAAAGTTGTGGCGTAAGCAGCTTTCGCACCGTTTAAATCTCCTGCTGCTTTGAGTAAGTTACCTAAGTTATTGTATGCTCCTAATTTGAGCATGGGGTAAATTGGCAATTTGATGGCAGTTTTATAGTGAGAAATAGCTTGTGGAAATTTTTGCAACCGACTGTAGGCAATGCCTAAATGATAGTGGAGTTCATATAAAATATCATAGTTTTCTTCAGCAGCGCTGATTCCTCGTCTCAGCAACTCCATACCTTGGGAAACTTTCCCAGTTTCCACATACAATGCCCCTAATTTACTGCAAACATAGGGATCATCAGGATGAGTAGCGAGAAATCCTTCCATCGCCGTAGCTGCTTTGGCATATTTGTTATTTTGAGCGATCGCACTTTTTTGATATCCTACGTGTGAAAGTGCCACCCCTGGTAAATAGCCCACTTGCCAATGAGGTTCTTTGGTTAAAATTTCTGACACGCTATCATCTACCAAAGCATGATAAGGACGGTCAAAGCGAATATCTGGATGATTGCGGAACAGCCTGGAAACCAGAGAATAGGGAGATTGTTCTGCACCAATTTCGTGGCGGACGAGGTTGATGAGCAGGTATTCGTCTCTTGCGATCGCCTCTCGCAACTGCGGTACAATTCCTGGTGTCAGAGTTTCATCAGCATCTAATACCAGAATCCAATCTCCAGTGACATATTTTAGAGCTGCATTGCGGGCAGCACTGAAGTCATTACACCATTTAAAATGATGGACTTTTGCACCGAGTTGTTGGGCAATATTGGGAGTGCGATCGATTGAGCCTGTATCCAAGACTACCATTTCATCGACTACTTTTCTGACACTGTTCAGGCATTTAGGCAGTGTTGCTGCTTCATTTTTCACAATCATGCACAGACTGAGTTTCATATTGCCAATAAATTCTGGATTCAGATTTTTTTGCTTGCTTTAGTGACCAACTTCTATTTTGTGCCGATATAGCATCAAATCATCATATGGCGAGTTTTTAACAAAGCACAGCATAAGGATACTTGATTTGCCATCAAAAATCCTCAAGTTGTACTTGTTAGACAAGCTTACTGAAACTAACTCAAGATATATATATCTTAGGACTTCCGCAGAAGACATCCCCCAATCCCCTAAATAAGATCCATCCCTTTTTTAGGGGTGCGCTCCCTTCGCGCGGAGCGATCGCGTTAAATCCCTCAAGAGCGATCGTAGCCAACTCTTACTTTTATGAGTAATTTTAACCAGCCCCGCCACAGTACCTGGATACCAACGGGTTTATTACGTCGATGTTCTAAGTAACCTCTATATCAAGCGATGTCTAGCGACAAGCCGCTTCTCTAGGAGACGCTCTGCGAATACGTCTACGCTTCCATAGCCCAACTAACTGTTAAGTTCATATAAACTAATTCCTCAGATCACCAACCCCAAAGTGGCTATCGTATACACTGGATACAAAAATGCCATAATTTTTTCAGAAAATTACTTAATTCTTGAAGAAGGTTTTGTAGCTCAAAATGACTAAAATATGCACAACCAAGTAACATTAATTGAACATCCATTGATTCAGCACAAACTAACGCTGATGCGTAAAGCTGAAACCAGCACAACTAAATTTCGTACTCTCCTTAAAGAAATTAGCCTGTTGTTAGCTTATGAAGTCACACGGGATTTACCACTGAAATATGAACAGATTAAAACACCATTAGCCCCAATGAATGCACCAATGCTTGCTCCTGATAAAAAGTTGGTGCTAGTTTCTGTGATGCGGGCAGGACAAGGAATTTTGGATGGTATGCTGGAGTTGATGCCATCAGCACGGGTAGGGCATATTGGTTTATACCGTGACCCAAAAACCCTAATTCCTGTTGAGTATTATTTTAAAGTTCCTCATGATGTTGACCAGCGAGATATGCTCGTGGTAGACCCAATGCTGGCGACTGGTAATTCGGCTGTGGCAGCTGTGGAACGGCTGAAATCAACTAATCCCTTATCAATTAAGTTTGTCTGCTTACTCGCTGCACCAGAAGGTATCGAGCATTTTTGTGATGTACATCCTGATGTGCCGCTGTATACTGCCGCCATTGATGATCATTTGGATGAACATGGCTATATTATTCCTGGATTGGGAGATGCAGGCGATCGCTTATTTGGCACAAAATAAGCTGATTAACCATGAGCAAATGATGATCAATGCAGTAATTAACCGGACACTGCACGAATCCTTGATTAACAACTTTTACATTCGTAAAATTTGATAAATTTTTAAAATAAAATCATAGCAAATACATCAAATTGATAAACTAACTTCATATAAAATATTGATTTTCTCGGACTATTTTATGAGCATCTACTATAGTATTGGATATTTAAACTAACAGACTCGAACGTTAAATATTACATTGTAGATAATTATGGAAAAATCGATTTTTGGACAATTAGAAACAGAAATATCACAGCGAATCATAAAATTATATAATGATAGACTAGGCAAGTCTCCTAGCCTAATTATTTGTCATTTTTTTGATACTGAAATTGTAATTTCTATAGAAAACTCTGTGACCCAAGCAGAACAAACTCTACTGAAGGGAGGTTATGCGATTTTAGCTGAACAAATACGATTATATTTAGACAAAATAATTAAACCAGAATTGAAAAATTTTATTGAGGAAATTATTGGTCAACCAGTCCTAGAACTTATGTCCAACACAAATTTAGCAACAGGTCGTACTGGAATTATTGTAGTTTTCAATCAATTACCTGATCTGCGTAATCTTGAATTTATTCCCAAGGGGAATGTAAAGAACTTAGCTGACTGATGTAGCGACTGATTACTACTTATAATTGAATAAAATCATAGGGTTTAGTAATGCAATCATCAAATCCTGTGAGCATCGCAGATTCATAATATTGTGCCATTGTTAGAGGTGTTATTGCAATGAGTGGGATAGTAGCGGTTTTTGAGTCGTGTTTGAGGTAATTAATAACTCGGTTCGCACTCAAATTAGTTAGCATCATATCTAGCGTCTCTAAACTTACACTAAAGTTTTCCTTTTATCCTTACTTACCTGCTGTCCTCTGTTGTAACTGACGTGCAAAAGCGATCGCCTCTGTTGGTGTTGAGACTTTCCCTTCAGCTTGTGCTACGCCAATTTCTGTCAACAGTTGGCCGATGATTGGCGAAGCTGGAATATCTAATGCTATAATCAACTCCTTCCCGCTTACTAGTGGAGTGGGATGAGCGACCAGATCATCAGGGTTTAGGTAGCGGTTGATCAAAGGTGCCCAAATAAGGCAGCGTCTTGCTTTGGTTTCCACTGCTGTGTGTAGTGGCTTGTCACCAGACATCGCCTCTACCAAATTATCAAGTGCTACAGCGAGTACTACGGTAGCGGGAAAGACAATATCTGCGTCATGGAAGAAAAAGTATTGTTCTCGCAAGGACATATCGACTACTTGAAGCTGCGGTAACAGTTTCAAAGCAGTGGTTACACCCCGGATTTCGGCACGACTATAAGTTAGTTGCTGTAGCTCTATTTCTGCTAATTCTGGATCTGGGTTGACAAGACAAGCAAGTTTGGCAATACCTAACCAAGTAGTTTTGATACTATCGCGGACATATTCTTGCAGTTGTGCCCCTAATTGTTGCCAATTTTGGGTGAGCAAGGCGGCTGCATTGTCAACTGCTGCTAGTTTGATCAAGCTTTCACGGGTGGTGTTTTTGAAGAAGGGGGCAAGTAAACCATCTTCCCAAGCACTTGTGATCCAGCAAGTACCCTGAGAATTTGCCAGTAGATAGCCAATTTCTACCCTAACTCGTTCGGCTGCAACTTTGCTGATATGTGATGCTAAAGAACGAATTGCGGCTTGGGTAGCTGGCTCAATAGTAAAACCTAGTTGGGCGGCTTGGCGATAACCTCGCATTAACCGCAAAGGATCATCTTCTAAGTTCGCGGGTGATACCATTCGCAAAATGCCCTGTTGTAAATCTGCATAACCTTGCAGAGGATCAATGATTTCTTGGGTATGGGGATTATAGGCGATCGCATTTACTGTAAAGTCCCGTCTGTGCAAATCAACTTCTAGACTATCTCCTTCCTGTTGGGCAAAGTCAGCTGTGGCGTGAGGAAAAACCACACGAGCAATTTGTCGTTCGGCATCGAGCAACACAAAACCAGCTTTGTAATGATGAGCGATCGCTCTCGCTACCTTTACCGCATTGGATGGTATAACAAAATCTAGATCCAGATATTCGCGAGTTCTGCCAAGGATAGCATCTCGGACAGCGCCACCTACCATGTAAGCGGGTTGTGGCAAGAATTCCAAGCTGAAAGGCCAATTTTCGGGAGCTAGGGTAGAAGAAATTGATTCGTGCATTGTAATAAAAATCAACCCAGCAACTCATGAATAACAGTTGGGCTTAAGTTAGATTAACAATAAAGGCCCCTGGAGTTGGTTCTATTATGTGTATTTGCGTGAACTGCCACTATGTAGACCGATGTGTTACCTATCATGCCGTCGAAGGACAGCACCAACAGCCTCACTTGACCGAAACACCAAATTTTGACCCGAATGAACCTTCTATCAATGTCAACATTCGGACTAAAGAGGATGTAATTGAAATGGAATGGGATGTTGTTGGTTGTCTGAGCTTCAAACGGGAAACGGGTAAGTGGTCGAAGTTGCGTCCTGGTGAATTAGTGCCGACTTGATAGAAAATGATTGGTGTATCTTACAGCTATTTTCGGGTAAATAGACCACTCGGTAAGGGCACAGCATTGCTGTGCCCTTACGACAGATGTGCTTCAAATACATGATTTTTGCTGTAATGAGATTTTGTCCATCTCAACGATCGCGAATTTATGGTATAGGGAAGAGATGTCGGGAAAGCGATCGCTATTAGAAAGTGAACAGCAAGGGAAGATTTGCGATCGCCTACGGCGGGCGCTTGCGCCATCGCGTTCTGATTTTGCTCAAACAGTAAAACATTTACCCTAAGACTTCTGTGCAAAGCATAAGAAAAGAAATGTAGTCTATTCAATTAAGAACCGCTATGTTATATGCTTGAATAAATCACGTTAACTTTATAAAAATAGATATTTTAAGTAACTTTGACAACGGAACTAGAAGACCTTGTAACAAATAAATACGCTTTGGCACTACATACCACCACACCAGAATTAGGTTTGGGAATTAGTAATTTTGCTGGTGAAACTCGCTCTCAGGTTTGGAATTTGGGACGTGATTTATCTAGCTTAGTACATCAATATTTAATTGAATTTCTCAAACCGCAAACTTGGGGAGATTTGTCATTTATCGCAGTTGCAAAAGGGCCTGGCGGCTTTACAGGAACTCGGATTGGTGTTGTTACTGCTCGTACTTTAGGGCAACAGTTAGATATTCCTGTATTTGCGATTTCAACTTTGGCTGCGGTAGCTTGGTCAGAAGCAAGCAAAAGTCAAAATCCAAAAACGATTGCTGTGGAAATGCCAGCCCAACGAGGTCAAATTTTTGCTGCTATTTATCAGTTTGAGCCAGATGCTTCTAAACTCAAAGTGTGTTTGCCAGATAGAGTGTTCACACCAGAAGCATGGCAGGAAACTTTAGCGAATTGGAACACTAATTATCAGTTGATTCAAGCCCAATTTGGTCTAGCAGCGACAGTGACAAGTATTTTGGAACTAGCTAATCTCGATTGGCAAGACGGCAAGTGTCCTAATTGGTCAGAGGCTTTGCCATATTATGGGCAACATCCTGTAGAACTTTAACTGATATGCGTCAATTCCTTCGCGTCACAGTACATAAATCTAAAATCAGAACAGCCACAGCCAAACTGGGAGAGTAACCAACAATACTATAGCCCCAGTAGCTAAAGCAGTAACCGCTAAATCGCGATCGAGATTGAATGTCTCAGCAATTACCAGTGTGCCGAAAGCTGGGGGCATAGCCATTTGTAAGAGAATTACCTTTGCTGTGGAACCAGTTAATCCAAACAGTGGCAATATACTGCCCAATATCAAGGGAACTAACAACATTTTGATTCCCAAACTCATCCCTGCTTGTGGTAGGCTACGCCAAGATTTGAGCAGTCCTAATCGCATTCCGATTAACACTAGAGATAAAGCTACACTACTCCAAGCCAATTTCTCCAAGCAGAATTCTACCACTGTGGGAATTGTTGCTTCTCGAACCAGCAAGCCAAATCCGAAACTCCATAGCGCAGGATTAATTAAGATGGCCCTAGCAGTCTGCCAATGATTCTGGACACCGCCGCCAAAATGGGCTGCTAGTAGAACACCCAAGCCATAAGTTCCTGGGAATGAACCTAACAAATCGTAAAATAACGCCCAAGCAAAGTATTCCTTGCCTAGTATTGCTAAGGTGATGGGAAAGCCAAGATAACCTGTATTACCCAACGTTGCCGCTAGGATCAAGCTAGCCTGAGTTGGTGCTTGGGGGACAGTATTTCTAAAATAGGCTTGTCCTTTAATCCCTAACCAAGCTAAAAATGCTCCGAGTAAAATGGCGAGATAAGCGATCGCAGGTGCAATCCAAATTTGCCCTGACAAGCTAGATTGACGCAAAAAAGATACTATGCTTATGGGTACTCCCACCCAAAAAAGATACTGTCCCAAACGTGTAGGAACTGTTACAGGTAGTTTGCGTCCGAGAATAAAACCTACCAGGACTAATCCTCCCAGCTTGACGTATAGTTCTAAAAGGTTTGTCAAGATTGCGCCTAAGAACCACAGATGTAAAATGCTACCTGTTACGTTTACTTTTGTCCAGTGCAAAATCTGTTATGGCTATCCCACAAAAACAGGAGTTTACCCTTGAATAAGGCTGGGTTTTCTGGAAAACCGCAAAACTCATCGAATGACCTTGGTGATGATATTCCAGTGGCTGTACGCGATACCCCTGTTGCAGCACCTAACATCTGGTTGCAACCCCAAATTATCCTTATTGGGGGAGTTGCGGGATTTGTCTTGCTGGCTTTAATTAGCGGTTTTTTGTTTTTCGTCACTGCACCCAAAAAAACCGCTGATTCTCAACCCTCGGTCACTAGTTCTGCACCTACACCGACTACAGAATCTGATAATGTCAATACTCTATTGGGGCATTTAGCTTACCCAGAAGCCCCTGAGTCAGAACTAGTAACCATCTCCGCAAATAGGGGCATTAGAATGCGAAAATCTGCTGCCCAAAAGTTTGAGGAGATGGTAGCAGCAGCGCGGAGTGCAGGTGTAATTTTAGTACCAATTTCTGGCTTTCGCTCAGTCAAAGACCAGGAGCCATTGTTTTTTGGGGTCGGTGCCCAACGAAATCAAACACCATTAGAACGAGCTGCCCTCAGCGCTCCTCCTGGTCATAGCGAACATCACACAGGTTATGCTGTGGATGTTGGAGACGGATCAGTACCAGCAACTAATCTCCAAACAAAGTTTGACAATACCAAGGCTTATCGGTGGCTACAAGCTAATGCAGCGCGTTTTAGCTTTGAAATGTCATTTCCTAAAGATAATGCTCAAGGTGTGAGTTATGAGCCTTGGCACTGGCGTTTTGTAGGCGATCGCAATAGTTTAGAAATGTTCTACAAAGCCAGAAATTTGAAACCCGCTCAAATATCACCATAGGAGACAGGAGTCAAAATAATTCGTAATTCGTAATTCGTAATTCGTAATTATTAACCCATGCACGCCACTTGCTGTACTTGGGGAAATCCCAAGACCGCAGTGGCTTATAAATGTGCTTGGTCTGTAATATGCGACTAATCATAGTGGTTGCA
Organism: Nostoc sp. NZL; assembly: GCF_015714705.1. Taxonomy (NCBI): domain Bacteria; kingdom Bacillati; phylum Cyanobacteriota; class Cyanophyceae; order Nostocales; family Nostocaceae; genus Nostoc; species Nostoc sp. NZL. The sequence goes on from NZ_WBKL01000211.1 coordinate 35,745, forward strand.
TCAAAGATAGCAATGTCGCTCTAGTTGATGTTGATTAAGGCAATGTACAGGTTAGATTTAATATTAATTAAGTCTCAGATTTAAGAGCTTAAAAAATGGTAGATTGTTGATTTATCTACCGTTTTTTATGTATGTTGAATACGGTACTCAAAAGTCAAGTAATATTTTTCCTTGCTTTCATTTCAAGATGAATTTTGAGTATTTATTTCTCCACAGGTGTTAGTTTTAAAGGATACAATGGCTCAGATCCATTTAATTGCCAAATTCTAAATACCAATACAGCAGCTACAGTTAGCCATACACAGGAAAATGATAAAGTCATTCCCGCTATAGGATTAGTTTGCCAATAAATTGCCGTCACCACTACAGCAGATAACCAAGGGCCGAAAATAACTACAGGTACAGCAGCACCTAATCTCCGTTCTACAGTAAAAATCGTATTCCAAGTATCACCTAAAGCCAGATGTACCACAAACAAAATTAAAGGCAGCACTAAAAATTGGTGATTCATTTGCTGCCAAACCAATACAGAAGAAATTACCCGCAAAACGGCAATTATCATCCAAACTATGGGAAATACTAAAGGTGGAGGAGACCATCTTGGTCTGATCACCTGGTCATAAGTCTGACGAGAACGAGTATTATCTAAAAGAGAAAAAATTCGTGAACGGATACTTAATATAGCAGAAAATAGTCCAGTCAATAAAGTGCTAAACCAACTGGGAAAAGAAGAATTGCTATCAATCAACATTACTAATTTTTCCATTCCCAGCAGCACGAGAATCATAACTACTATTTGTAGGATAGTCCCTAGTGTATAAACTAAAACTGCTCTGATATCTAGTTCTTGTGTAGTAGCTATTGATGTATGTGGAGACTGTTGTTGATTAAGAGTTTTTACACCCATCACTGTATTGACAAACTGTTCAAGTATTCCACTATTATTGGATTGATTCATAATTAAGAGATTGTGCGTAGTTTGTAATTAGTATTATTGGCACTCTCAGGGCTAAAGCCAATGGGATTCTTATTCTTAAGACTTCACAATCTTAATGTCCTGCTTGCACAGGTTCCCAGACTCAATACGTTTGCTCATAGAGCGTACTGATATCTTCTGAGCGTTCTGGTGATTAACACCTAGTTTCGAGTAGTCCTCCCGTACTATTTTCAAGAGTTAAGTTCTCACTCTTGCATTCCAGCATATAGTAATCGTACAAATAAGCGAACGCCATCATCTTTTTTCAAAGTTGCATAAGACAGAGCTTGTGATGCTGACCAATTCCACGTAGGTATGATAGTAGTTCTGGATGAAATTGCCACCATTTTTCAGGATTGGCAAGGACGAAGGCTTTTTTGAATATTTTAACTGGTTGACAAAAAGTGCTTTACCTTAATCGGTCACAGATGGCGATCGCTTCTTCTAGCGAAATGCTCCATTGCTCCACCAGCATGATTATCATAGTCATCAATCACGATTGACCTCATTGTTATTTGGCGATGGGAAGAAGCAAGGGAGTAGAATTTTCCTCTCTGCCCCCTACACCCCGCCCCTCTGCCTCTTTTCAATGCCCCATGCCCAATTATCATCTGCTGTTTCCTGGGTTCACAGGCACTGGTTTCTGATACTTACCTGGATACTTGCGCTGAAAATATTCCTCCATAATTTGTAAGATCATCGGCGCAGCAATGCTACCACCACCACCGCCGGAATGTTCAGCAAATGCCACAATCAGAACTTCTGGCTGTTCAGCTGGTGCATAGGCTCCAAACCAAGCGTGATTTTGCTTAACACGGCCCTTCCACGCTTCAGCAGTGCCACTTTTACCAGCGACTGGGGGAACTGTTGGCTGCTTCAAAGCTTTACCCGTGCCTTCAGCTACTACTTTTCGTAGTCCCTGACGGAGAACACTTATGGTTGTCGGCTTCATATTTAAAGATTCTCGCCAGCTTTTTGCTTCTTCGTTGTCTTTAAGCAAATGTGGCTGGACTAGGTAGCCACCATTAGCGGGCACGGCAAACATGACGGCGACTTGTAAAGGTGTAGTTTGTAAAGCACCTTGACCAATTGACATATTAATGCTATCGCCTACAGTCCAAGGTATCTTCCAAGCTTTCTGCTTCCATGCCTCATCTGGTACTAAACCTTTTGCTTCTTCGTTGCCAAACTCAAAGCCAGTTCTTTTACCAAATCCATACTTGCGAGTCCATTCAATTAAAGTTGGGCCGCCGACTCCCCGACCAATTTGATAGAAGAACGTATCACTACTCCACTGCAATGCACCGACAAAACCCAATGGGCCAAATCCAGCGTGATTCCATTCACCAAATCGGGTACCGCCAAAAGTTAAGGAACCGTAGGTTTGCAAAACTGTGCTAGGAGAGAATTTACCTGATTCTAGACCGGCTGTGGTGGTGACAATTTTGAAGGTGCTTGCAGGTGGAAAAGCGCTGAGGGCGCGATTTACCAAAGGATGGTCGGCACCTTGGACAGTTTCCCAATCTTTTTGAGTGAGTTTCTGCTTCGAGAAAATATTTGGATCAAAGGTGGGGTGAGATACCATAGCTAAAACGGCACCATTCTTTGGGTCAAGTGCCACGATCGCACCGTCGCGATCGCCCAAAGCTTTTTCTGCTGTCTTTTGCATATCCACATCTATAGTTAAGTGCAAATCGTTACCAGCTTTTGCCTGCTTTTCACCTAAAACCCGAAGCGGCCGACCTGCACCATCGACTTCTACCTGCTGACCGCCCCATTCGCCCCGCAGATTTTTCTCATAAGCTTTTTCAACTCCCATTTGACCAATCACATCACCCAATCTGTAGCCTTCCTGCTTCTTTTCTTTTAACTGGTCGGCGGTTAGTTCTCGCGTATATCCTAATACATGTGCTAATTGCTTACCGTGAGGGTAGTAGCGAACCGCTTCTGTATGAATTTCTACGTTTTGGAGTTCAGTTTCATACTCTTTCAATGCGGTAATTTGTGCTTCGTTTAAGTCACGGGCAATCCGTATGAGTGAAGAAGAGTTAGCGCCTGCTTCTTCTAGTTTCTTTTCTATTTCTTCTTGAGGAACGTCAAGAATTTCAGATAGACGTGCTCCCACAACCGACCACGCAGGTTTGGTATGCGCCATCGGCCACAAATATACAGAGCGAGGATAGCGAGTACTGGCTAAAAGTTTGCCATTGCGGTCAAAAATATTGCCTCGTTCTGGTTGTTTCGGAATCATCCGAATTCGATTTGACTCGGCTCGTTTTCGGTGGCTTGCTCCTTCAGTAATTTGCAAATATGCCAAACGAACACTGATCCCAGTCATCATCAGTAGAGTAAATATAATTAAAAATATCGGCTGGAAACTCCGTCCGACTGTACGTGTATTTTTTTGTCCGCCAAGTGGAGATGGGTTGAATAAAGTCATAAGACAAAGAGGATTTCAAAATTAAGATTATTTGTAAACAATTCTGCTAAATTCCTAGCAGGGATTTGATAGCAAATTAATCGAGAGTGATTAATTATTTTTAATAGATACCATAAGCTCATATCTTCGATTTCGTCACCCAAAGGCTTTTTGAATTTTGAACTCCGCACACTATTACATAACGGCAGAAATAAAAATAGCATTGAAAATGCTTAAAATGCCTAGAAATAGCGAATTTTTAATTTTTAATTTCCCACACTAGTAGTCCCCCAAAGAAACTTTACGGGGTTTATGGTAAGAAAATTAACTTCTTTTCTCCCCTTGTCTACTTTCACTCATTATTTTTGGGTTGGTCGAGTACTAGTCTCCAGTGCCATGTTCTGAATTATGAGTTTTTGCTTCTGATGGCTCAGGCTGAGGTTTTTGATACTTACCTGGATATTTATACTGAAAATAAGCTTCTAGCACTTGTAAAACCATCGGTCAACAAACACTACCGCCATGATCGCCGGAGTTTTCACCAAAGGCCACAACCACAATTTCTGGTTTATTACTGGGAGCATAAGCACCAAACCAAGGCTGAACTCGATACCCGCCATTAGCAGGGACAGAAAACATAATCGCTGATTGCAGGGGTGTCACTTGCAAAGCACCTTGACTGACATATTTCTTTTCCATTTCATCTTGCAGGATATTGATAATTTGTGCTAGACACGGGCCAACTACAGACCAGAAAGGCTTAGTATGTGCCATCGGGCACAAATATACAGAGCTAGGATAGCGAGTACCAAGAGCGGTATTATCTGTATACAATTACCCTAAACTCATGCCCAATAATGGGTATAAAAGAATCGGGCAAGTATATTCTTGAACAATTGTTTTTGGCGGATACAATAAACCAAAGTGTCAAATCTAGTCTGCCCACAAGACTACTGTCAAAATTACGTAATATCACGGCATTCTACTCAGAACTATGGCTCAAATTGTCATGCAGAATCAGAGGGGGATAACAACTTTTCAGCCACTTGATGTTGAACTGCGTAACGTGTTCAAGTTTTTTAACCAAGAACCAGCAGTACATGGAATAGATTTGGATGTCAGACAGGGAGAATTTTTTAGTATTTTAGGCCCCTCCGGTTGTGGTAAAACAACAACACTGCGCTTAATTGCTGGGTTTGAAATCGCTGACGCTGGCAAAGTGTTGATTCAGGGTCAGTCTATGACTAATGTGCCGCCTTACCGCCGACCCGTCAATACTGTATTTCAAAGTTACGCTCTATTTAACCACCTGAATGTTTGGGATAACATCGCCTTTGGACTACGGTTAAAAAAAATCCGCAAATCGGAAATTGAAGCTAGAGTTCAAGAAGCTTTAAAGCTAGTAAAAATGGAAAGTTTGCGATCGCGCTTTCCCAATCAACTTTCTGGTGGTCAACAGCAGCGAGTCGCTTTAGCAAGGGCCCTAGTCAACCGTCCCACCGTCGTACTACTGGATGAACCTTTAGGGGCGTTAGATTTAAAACTACGTAAAGAAATGCAGGTGGAGTTATCAAATTTACACAAAGATTTGGGAGTGACCTTTGTGATGGTGACACACGACCAAGAAGAGGCATTATCTTTGAGCGATCGCATTGCCGTGATGAACCAAGGCAAAATTGAACAAGTTGGCACTCCCAGCCAAATTTACGAACGTCCTCAGACATCTTTTGTTGCTGATTTTATTGGCGATACTAATTTATTCAGCGGTGAAATCGTAGCGGTAGACTCATCTAATATTAGAATTTCGACCAAAACGGGTCTATCAATTGTCATTAGCCGCGCTGAAGATGCACCATCTGAATTATCACAAGCGGTGGTAGTCAGCGTCCGCCCAGAAAAAATACAGCTTTCGCTTTATCCACCCAATTTGCCAGCTAACTGCTTTGAAGGACGGCTGATCAATGTTATGTATTTGGGCACACACGTTAATTATGTTGTGGAATTAACAAATGGTATTAGCATAAATGTGTTGCAACCTAATACTTTTGGCCCTTTAGCAGACCGCAACACGCCTATCTACGCTTGGTGGGCAGAAAATGATTGTTTGGCTATTAGTCAGTAGAGTTATCAGAATCTGCCCTAAAGGTTTATCAACCAACTATCCCATCGCACCAAAAGGGTAAAATATCCTTGAGCGATCGCTACTGATATGATCTCAATTAAATTGTTTAATTGTTTGTTATGCTGACAAACCACATTGGCGATTCTTAATTACATTATTGATGGGTAAGGTTTAATAGTAACTATGATTAGCTAAATAGGTAAATATAATGGAAGGTAAAAGATTTATCCATACCTTGCGATTAAAAAACTTCATTTCCTATGGAAGTGAGGGTGAAGAAATTGAGCTGCAACCGCTCAATGTTTTAATTGGGGCTAACACTTCGGGTAAATCGAATTTAATTGAAGCAATGGGTATTTTACGCGCAACACCCACAGATTTACCAGCACCTTTTCGTCAAGGGGGAGGCATTAGCGAGTTTCTGTGGAAGGGTGGACAGGAAACTCCGGTAGCTAAAATAGAAGTAACTTTAAATTATCCTCAAAGACTCCAAAATTTGCGCTATTACGTTAATTTGACTTCGATTGGTCAAAGACTAGAGCTAGTAGACGAAGCTGTAGAAAATGAACAAAGATATCACGGTGAAAGCGATGTCTATTTTTACTATCGTTACCAAAGTGGTCATCCAGTTTTAAATATCACCAAGATAGAGAACGATGGAAAACCATTCAAACGCTCTCTTCGCCGAGAAGATTTGATTCCAGATCAGTCAGTTTTATCTCAGAGAAAAGATCCAGACTTGTATCCAGAACTTTCTTATCTCAGCACACAATTTTCTAATATTGGTTTATATCGTTACTGGCAGATGGGGCGATATTCAGAACCAAGGAATGCTCAAAAAACTGACTTACCAGAACATCCTCTACTAGAAGATGGCAGTAATTTAGGTTTAATGTTAAATAACTTACAACACCAAATAGGAAATAGAAGAGTTATTGAAAAACTGAAAAAGTTTTATGAAGCAGCCGAAGAAGTGAGTGTAAGAATATATGGTAGTACAGTACAGATATTTATTCGTGAAGAAGGCCTTCTTGAACCAATTCCTGCAAATCGTTTATCTGATGGTACACTCCGTTATTTATTTTTAATGACTTTACTGCTTGACCCAACTCCACCACCACTTATATGTATTGAAGAACCAGAGATTGGTTTACATCCAGATATTTTACCTACTATTGCAGAAATGTTAATCGAAGCATCAGGGCGAACTCAAATAATAGTTACTACCCATTCTGATGCTTTAGTTTCTGCTTTGAGTGAATATCCTGAATCAATACTGGTGTGTGAACGCAATGAAAAAGGATCTCATCTCCGCCGCCTTGAACCTGATAAACTGAAAAATTGGCTTGAAAATTATACTCTTGGCGACCTCTGGCGGATGGGTGAAATTGGGGGCAATCGATGGTAATAGAGGTTAGAATTTATATAGAAGGTGGTGGAGATGGAAAGAATACGAAAGCTTTAATTAGACAAGGATTTAGTAACTTTTTAAAACCACTTGTAGAAATAGCTAAAAGTCAAAAAATTAAATGGGATATTACTATCTGTGGTTCTCGTAATAACGCTTTCCGTGATTTTAGGAATGCTTTAAAATCTCATCCAGAAGCCTTTAATGTGTTGCTTGTTGATGCAGAAGCATCTGTTACCACACAGTCTCCTTGGAAGCATCTGAAGTTTAGGGATAATTGGGATGCACCATCAGGTGTTGATGATAGTCATTGCCATTTAATGGTACAAGCAATGGAAGCTTGGTTTATTAGTGATATAGCAACCCTAAAAAAATTTTACGGGCAGGGATTTAAAGAAAATGCTATTCCCAAAAATGCTAATGTGGAGATTATTGACAAAGATAGTTTAGAACCAAGCTTAAAAGCTGCTACTCGTTCTACTAAAAAAGGTGAGTACCAAAAAATCAAACATGTCTCGAAACTTTTAGAATTATTAGATGTGGACAAAGTACGCAAGGCTTCGCCACACTGCGATCGCCTATTTACCACACTAACAACAAAAATGGGTGTATCAACCAACAACCCTAATGAAGAGTAAAAAATTCTTGAGCGATCGCAATTCACCTCTAACATCAAGCTATCATCGGATATTGTGGAATTTCCGTGCGTAACCCAATAGCATCTATGACCGCTTCTCACTCTGAAACTCCATCTACTAAACCCGACGCGAGTACTTTTATTTCTGACCATCGACAGGTAGACCGCAGCAAGTTAAGTCAAATGTATCTGCACTATGTCGAGACGAAGGATAAATATCCTCACGCAGTATTGCTGTATCGGGTGGGAGATTTCTTTGAATGCTATTTCCAAGATGCTGTCAAACTAGCGCAAGAATTAGAATTAGTCCTCACTAGCAAGCAAGCTGGGGAACAGGGACGAGTGGCGATGTCTGGTGTTCCACACCACGCTTGGGAACGCTACACCACAATGCTGGTAGAAAAAGGCTATGCAGTGGTAATTTGCGACCAAGTGGAAGATGCTTCAGAAGCTGCTGGTAGATTGGTACGCCGGGAAGTAACGCGCATTTTGACTCCTGGCACTTTGCTAGAAGAGGGAATGCTCAAATCTAGTCGTAATAATTACCTTGCAGCAGTAGTAATTGCCGCAAATCATTGGGGTTTAGCTTATGCAGACATCTCCACAGGGGAATTTCTCACCACTCAAGGTAGTGATTTAGAACATCTGACACAGGAATTAATGCGCTTGCAACCTTCAGAGGTGTTAGTTCCGACAAATGCGCCCGATTTGGGTAGTTTGCTGCGCCCAGGAGAAACTTCGCCGCATCTTCCCCAGTGTTTGCCACCATCATTTTGCTATAGTTTGCGATCGCAAGTACCCTTTTCCCAAGGCGAAGCTAGACCTAGATTATTGCAGAAATTTAAGGTGCGATCGCTCGAAGGACTCGGTTGTGATCATCTTCCTCTCGCTGTTCGTGCGGCTGGTGGCCTTCTAGAATACCTGGAAGATACCCAAAAAGAAAACCCAGTTACCCTTCAGAGACTTCGCACCTACACAGTTACCGACTACTTAATTGTTGACAATCAAACCCGCCGTAACCTGGAAATTACCCAAACCGTCAGGGATGGAACTTTTCACGGTTCCCTACTCTGGGCATTGGATAGAACTAGTACAGCGATGGGTGGGCGTGCTTTGCGGCGGTGGTTGTTGCAACCATTACTCGATATTAAAGGCATTCGGGCACGTCTTGATACCATCCAAGAATTGATGGAAAATACGCCCCTACGTCAAGATTTGCGGCAGTTGTTACGCCAAATTTATGATCTAGAACGCCTGACGGGAAGGGCAGGTTCTGGTACAGCTAATGCCAGAGATTTAGTAGCTTTGGCAGATTCCCTCTCACGCTTACCAGAATTATCCCACTTAGTAACTGAGGCGCGTTCTCCATTCCTCAAGGCTTTGCAGAAAGTTCCAAGTGTGTTGGAAGAATTAGCACAAAAGTTACACGCGCATCTTGTGGAGTCGCCACCCATACTAATCAAAGAAGGCGGATTGATTCGCCCTAGTGTAAATCCCTTGTTGGATCAAAGGAAGGCGACTGTAGAAGCTGACCAACAATGGATTGCCAACTTGGAAGTTGATGAGAGAGCTAAGACCGGAATTTCGACACTGAAGGTAGGATTTAACAAAACTTTTGGTTATTATATCAGTATTTCCCGCAGTAAATCTGACCAAGTACCTGCTAATTACATCCGCAAGCAAACCCTGACCAATGAGGAACGTTACATTACCCCAGATTTGAAGGAACGAGAAGCCCGGATTCTCACGGCGCGGGATGATTTAAATCAGTTGGAGTATGAAATTTTTACGGCGTTGCGGGAAGAGGTAGCACAAGAGGCGGAAGTAATTCGCAATCTTTCTCGCGCAGTGGCGGCGGCGGATGTGTTGTGTGGTTTGGCTGAGTTGGCGGTGCATCAAGGTTATTGTCGTCCAGAAATGTTACCAGGAAGGGAGATAAATATTGTTGATGGCCGTCATCCGGTGGTGGAACAGTCTTTACCTGCGGGTTTCTTTGTGCCGAATTCGACTCAATTAGGGAGTAGTGAAGAAGAAATTTCCCCACTCCCGGATTTGATTATTCTCACCGGGCCAAACGCTAGTGGCAAAAGTTGTTATTTGCGTCAGGTAGGATTGATTCAGTTAATGGCGCAGATTGGTAGTTTTGTACCAGCTAGGTTTGCAAAATTGGGAATATGCGATCGCATTTTCACCCGTGTAGGTGCAGTGGATGATCTTGCAACTGGTCAATCTACGTTCATGGTGGAGATGAATGAAACGGCGAATATTCTCAACCATGCCACATCTAGGTCGCTGGTTTTATTGGATGAAATTGGCCGGGGAACGGCAACTTTTGATGGTCTTTCTATAGCTTGGGCGGTGGCAGAATATATAGCAGTGGATATTCGGGCACGAACGATTTTTGCTACTCATTACCATGAATTGAATGAACTGGCTAGCATTTTGCCGAATGTGGCTAATTATCAAGTGACGGTGAAAGAATTACCCGACCAAATTATCTTTTTGCATCAAGTTCAACCGGGAGGCGCTGATAAGTCTTATGGAATTGAGGCGGGAAGATTGGCGGGTTTACCAGCCGTAGTTATTCAACGAGCAAAACAAGTAATGGGGCAAATTGAGAAGCATAGTAAGATTGCGATGGGGCTGCAAAATCTGGATTAACTTGTGTCGATTGCCAAATTATTTGTCTGCGTTGACAGATTTTAAAGGATAAGGAAGCCCGTGCTTTATTCAGAAAATGAGCAAGATTTGAAGAGCGAAATCTGATTTCCACCTCAAATGTCCATGCGACACCAAATAGGTATAGGTGTTGTCCTAAGCTAATCGTCATTTAAATTGCACCATTTTCATGGTAATAAAAGCTGCAAACCCTCTCCCTTGCTCCCAGCAAGAACTGCCCCCCTGCGATCTCAATGTGCAAATTAAATGCTTAACAGCTTATCTATACCAGACGATACAAAATGATATTGTAACGACAAACTCCAACGACAAAAGAATATTATGAGCACCAAAAAACTCACAGGTAAAGTGGCATTGGTCACTGGCGGCTCACGCGGTCTGGGGGCAGCGATCGCCAAACGTCTCGCGGACGATGGTGCAACTGTTGCCCTCACCTACACTAGCTCGCCGCAAAAAGCCGACGAGGTGGTGCTTGCCATTGAAGCGGCAGGTGGGCAAGCCTTGGCTATACGCGCCGATAGTGCCAATGTTGAAGCGGTTAAAAACGCTGTCGCCGAGACTGTGAAAGCCTTTGGTCGCCTCGACATCCTCGTGAATAATGCGGGGGTCGCCGCTTTGGCCCCAATCGACGAGTTCTCAATGGAGGATTTTGATCGGCTGATTGCGGTTAATGTCAAAGGTGTCTTTGTGGCAACTCAGGAAGCTGTCCGCCACATGGGCGAGGGCGGACGGATCATCATGATTGGCAGCGTCAACAGCGACATCATGCCTTTTACTGGTGGCTCCATCTACGCTTTGACCAAAGGTGCGATCGCCAGCTTCACGCGCGGTCTTGCCCGCGATCTCGGCCCTCGTGGTATCACGGTGAACAATATCCAGCCCGGCCCGGTAGACACGGACATGAACCCAGCGGAAGGCCCCTTTTCCGACACCATGAGAAGCATGATCGCCCTCCAGCGCTATGGACGAAGCGAAGAAGTCGCCGGCATGGTTTCCTATCTCGCCAGTGCGGAAGCTGATTTTGTCACCGGTGCGAACCTGAAGATTGATGGCGGCTTCGCAGCCTGATTCGGCGGCCACAGCCAAACCAAGAAAAGTCCGATCATACAAATCTGTCTGACGACGATCCCAGCACCAAGGCAAAACTGGGGCGCATCCTTAAAAAAATTGGCTTCACCGCCGTCGATCTCGGCGGCTTCATCTCTTCTTCCGGTAATATTAGTACTTATCAAGAAGTTTTAATAAAAAAGAGATGTCTTCAATTCCTCTAACATTGAACCTAATTGAAGGTTCTGTCTCCTTTAGTTTTTCACCCCAAGCAGCACGAGAATTAAAGACAGCGACGGATCAACTGATGGAGCGCCTGAAAGCTGTCGCCTCTAAACCCACTCCTGGCAGCGGTAAAGTCACTCCCCAACCACCCCTGGAATATCGTTATACGGGTGAAGTATTTTTAGAAATTTTCTGTAATCCTAATATCTGGCCAACCCCCTTTGCAGCCAAAGTTTTACTGACTGTCCGCAACGTCAACATCCGCTTGACTACTGAAGCTGAACTTACCCGCATCATTGAAGATATTAATCAGTATTTAGAGCAAGTAGGTTAATAATTCACCAAGGCGGCGGGAAGCCCACCTCTTCTCTACGAGACGCTGTACAAACAAGGGGTGTCCGGGATAGCCGCCCCGTCGCCGTTAACTGTTGACTGTTAACCGTCATCAGTCATCAGTCAACGTAAAATCCCATCCCCTTTTAAATAGTGAAGTTCCTACACTTATCTATCGGATAAATGTAGGAACTTCACAGAATCTACATACTAGACTCAAGCTCTAGCACCAGATATCCAGAACAATTAATTCCGATGCCTTCTTTCACTTGAAAACTTGTATAAATTCAGACTCCAATGCTTCTGTGTTAATGAAAAACGCAAGATTCTGTATGGGGCAATGCTCATCAAAAACCAGAGATTATCCCCTAGATTGGGCGTTCAATGGTTGATTGTGACATCCACACATCGAAAATAAACTCCCAATCCCAAATTTGAAATCAAACATTGATTAGTCGTTGTCCCACTGTTCACGACCAATTAGGTCGCCAATGCGATCGCGTAACAAAAAGTCACATTTCTCTAATTCACATTCAACGCAAACCCACTCTCTCGCTGGAATATATTGGCAGAGGGTATATATTGGCTGTTGTCTGCTAACCATTCCCTTTTGCACCAGTCGGCGTGCTTCGTCTTGAATCACATCGAGAGAGTAGTAATTGATAGAAGGCACCGTATTCACACTCATGGTTTTTACTCACAAATTAACACTTACGATAGTGTTCCCGTTAATAATTAGGAACAAACATTACAGAAATTAGACTTGTGGCTAGGATTTTGTAGTTTGCTATACGGAACTATTTTTATTTTGACGCTACATATCCTGAAATTATCTCAAGAAATGTTAAGAAAGTCAACGAATCCTGACATTTTTCGAAAATTCGCTTTACAAAAAAAATTCCGAGTAGTTAACTTAACCTGCTAGGGTAGCTGTATGACTTTTATTCCACAAGTCTGAAAGTCTTGCCATTACTGTATTTAAGCAAGATTTTGTGGGTGGGAAGAATTCACATTAAGATCGCTTACATATCAAATAATCACCTTAAACCCGGATCTAGAACTGCTGGTATTTATCTAAGGGTAAACAACACAAGAATATTTGTCAGATACTTGGGTATAAAGTGTTGCAAAACATAACGGCTAAAGTACACTACGAAGGCTTTTACCCAGGATCTGTTAACAATTTCTTAAGTAAGACCGTAATATCTTGGTTATATTCAGCACTAATGTTACACAGCTTTCTTTGGATAAACATCTGTACAAGGGTGGAGTAAGGGATTTCCAAATAAAACAATATCCAATTGCAGGCGAAGCAAAATCTGATAGTTGAATTGGATGCAAGAATTGGATAATTGGATTTTTGGAGTTCCCTTGATAGGATTTCTCTTAAAGGTCATTACAAATAGGCAAGAGGGGGTAGAGGGAAAGAGGAATAGTAGAGTAAGGACGAAAGCCAAGGCAAACAAAAAGCGTATATATGCAACTAGCGATCGCTGATGTAGGTTATGGTCACATTAAAACAGACGCGATCTAGTCACGTCTGTAAACTGTTTGGCGAATTTGCTGAGATTAATTGTTCTGAAGTTACATTGTTATTTAAGTTACTTATTCACTAAATGATTCATCATCTTGATCTGTGCTGTCTTCTACTGGTACCAGATTTTCTGGGGGACGCTCATGGTTAAGTTGGCTTAGTAGTGCCAGTACTTTATTACCGCGTTCTATGGAGCGATCTTCCAGAAACAGCACTTCTGGTGTACGACGTAGCCGTACCCGCGCCCCAAGTTCACTACGGACGTAACCCGTAGCTGACTTTAAGCCTGCCATTGTTTCTGCTTTAGCTTCATCTGTACCATAAATACTGACGTAGATTTTGGCGTGTTGGAGATCACCAGAAACATCAACGTCAGTAACACTTACCATTCCTGTACCCACACGGTCATCCTTAATGCCGTTGAGCAGCATTTGGCTAACTTCCCGTTTGATCAGTTCAGCAACGCGGGAAACCCGGCGATTTGTAGCCATAAAAATTTCGCCTCCTCACAGAGGTTGTACACAAAAATATATGCAAGTTGGTTTAGACAGTACTTAGCGGGAGCAACGCCAAGAGCAACCGTCTGTGGGGCACAGCCCCGATATAGCGCTAGTCTAGATTGTACTCAAGCCCAGCATTGCACGTAGGGTGAGAGTAAGGAAGACTAGGCTGCTCACAAATAAACCCAAGAGGGCGATCAAGGTAACTGGGCGCTTTAACAGTGGCATTAATGGCGCAAAGGTGTTCAGAAACAGGCCTAAGACGATACTAATTAAGTACCGGGGGTAGCGAAAGACGTTATCCCAAAATCCGTCAAACATCTGAATGTAAACTGCCTTGTTATATACTTACGTTTGTTTTGATATGTTGATCTACTCAATTGTAATCTATGCGGCTGGAAAATTACCCAGTTAATATAAAATATGGTTCGTCGCTTATATTGGCTTTATTTAGTCAAGATTATTTTCAGTTAAATCGGAAGTAAATGGTAATTCAAATCCCCAAAGAAACTAGCCCGCGTCCATTTTTGAAGTGGGCAGGGGGTAAAAGTAGGTTGATACAGCAATATATTCCTTATTTTCCCAAGAGTTATAAAAATTACTATGAACCATTTTTAGGTGGTGGTGCTGTTTTTTTCTATCTTCAACCAACCGCAGCAATTTTAACTGACATTAATGCCGAATTAATTAACACTTATTGTTGTGTTAGAGATCATATTGAAGAATTAATTTCTATATTGAAAGAGCATAAAAACCGACATGATAAAGATTATTACTATAGTGTCAGAAATAACTCTAGTGGTACTGATATAGAAAAAGCTGCTCGTCTAATTTATCTGAATAAAACTTGTTTTAATGGTCTTTATCGAGTCAATTCACAGGGTAAATTCAATGTGCCTTTAGGCAGATATGAAAATCCGAATATTTGTTCTGAGGTTTTACTGCGAACAGCTTCAGAAGCACTTTCTACATCTAAAATTAAACAAACAGATTTTGTTGATGTACTAAGTTATGCCACAAGCAGTGATGATTTTATTTATTTTGATCCACCATACTATCCTGTAAGTGAAACTAGCTATTTTACAGCTTACAGTAGCGATCGCTTTGCTGAAGAGCAGCAAGTTCAACTCAAAGATGTATTTGAAAAATTAGCTGAACGTGGAGTTAAAGTTATGCTATCTAATTCAGATTGTGAATTTATTCGCAACCTTTACAGCAGTTTCGATATCCACACTATATCAGCATCTAGGGCAATTAATTCTAACGCCAAAAAGCGTGGAAAGATCACAGAAGTTTTAGTAACTTCGTATTAAATATTATTGTTAGACCAAGCAATGAATGAACTTAAATTATGAACAGAGAGAAGATTTTGATTGAGAACAACTTGTTTATCTAACCACGATACAGCTTGCGGTTTCATACCTCCACCGTCAATTAATACAACTGCTTGTGCAGGATAGCAATTTTGAATATTCAAGTTAAGGTAAGGAAGTTTTTCATCAACTGAACCGCTAGTTTGCTGCCATTTACACTCAATAATCAGCCCGGAAGAAACGGATGCAGCGCCAATAATGTAAAAGTCTACATATATATAGCTCCCATAAATTCCTGCTCCGATATAAACCTGCCTTGCATATCTTTTTGGTATAGTATTCGAGCTTAAAAGACATCCTAGACGCTGTTTCTTTGGTAAATCAAAGCCCACTTGCACATATCCATGACCCATTGACATCCTCCCGCCGCTAATCAGGAGTACCTGATATAGCGGGGGATTCCAAAGATCGCTCTTTGGACTTCCTCTTTCCGCGACCCGACTTACTTGGAGGAGTTTCCTCACCCACGCAGAGGTCGATGTCTCCAGAGGCGATTAACGTTCCTGTGTGCCCCACAGTACGGAGTCCAATTTCAAGAATATTCAGCGCTGCATTATGGTCACGGTCTAAGGCTGTTCCGCAATGGGGGCAGCAATGAGTCCTGGTACTCAAAGTTTTTTTGACAACCTCACCACAGTTAGAGCAATTCTGACTGGTGTAGTAGGGTGGAAC
>NZ_WBKL01000208.1:0-78216 GCF_015714705.1 Nostoc sp. NZL
CATCCCCCTTATCCCCCTCATCCCCCCTCCTCTCCAGTTAGAATTGCAGTAGCCCGCGATCGCGCTTTTAATTTCTACTACCAAGACAATCTTGATTTGCTGCAACAACTTGGTGCAGAACTAATTTTCTGGAGTCCATTAGAGGATGCTGCAATACCAAAAGATGTGCAGGGAATGTATTTTGGCGGTGGTTTCCCGGAAGTTTTTGCCCAGCAATTAGCAGAAAATACCAGCGTTCGTGATGCAGTGAAAACAGCAATTCTTCAAGGAATGCCTACAATTGCCGAATGCGGAGGATTGATGTATTTATGTGATCAAATTATCGATTTTGAGGGTAAATATTGGCCAATGGCGGGAGTTTTACCGACATCTGCTGTGATGGGCGGGCGTTTAACTTTGGGTTACCGTCGTGCATTAGCTTTGCAAGATAATCTGTTAGTAAAGGCAGGTACAACTGTTTATGGACATGAGTTTCATCGTTCCCATTTAACCTTAACTTCTACTCAGCCCCTATTTGAAACTTCTCGCTATGATTGTGACGAAAATATGGGATACGAGGGATGGAGTTTACCTGCAAATGTTCATGCTTCTTATGTTCATCTGCATTGGGGAGAAAGTGGAGAAATTCCCCAGCAGTTTATTAAAGAATGTCGGAAAGTAACGTCTATATAAATGTATAAATGTGAATTTAAGCAAGCGTAAAACCTAGTAGGGTGAATTAAAAACTATCAAAAAATATTTTCTTCATTAAGATGTTCGTACAGATGTGGGTTGCTTATACAGGAGTAGAGGATCTCGGCGTGCTGTTCCGTAACTTTCTCTAGGCGCAAGATTACCGCGTCTGTTGCCATGTTTTTCTGATTCTCTTCTATTACTTGCGTTAAATTAATTCTCCGTTATTCAAGATTGACTTGATTATTAACTCCGCAAAGACGTGACATTCATATCATCATTCAACTTGCGAATCAGACGGGATAACTCACGAATGATATTCACCGCAATTTCGGGAGTTTCTTCGATCGCATCATATAGCTGCTCTTGCGTCAGTTCCAAAAATTCGCAAGGTTCCAAAGTCGTTGCAGTAGCGGAACGAGGTTGAGTATCAAATACTGCCATCTCACCAAAGTATTTTCCCTGGTCTACCTCTGCAAGTTGTTTATTGCCGATGTGAACTTTAACTCGGCCTGACACAACAATATAGAGCGATCGCCCTTCTTCTCCCTGGCGAAAGATAGTGTAATTAGCCGGAAATGACAATTCGTTCATTACTGAAGTGAGCCGCACAATAAAATCATCCCGCAATTCCTTAAAAATCGGGACTCGCCGGACAAATAATAAACGGTCAACACTGGTTAGCATAATTACAAGTTAAACATCAAACATTACTGTATATTTTAAAACTTAAGCCAGAGCGCGATTAGTCATATTAACTGATGTTAAACGCTAGCCGCCAAGAATATCTCAAATTTTGCCGACAAAGAACCACGAGTTGCTGTAAGGTATCCATCCCACCAATTTCTATGTAATGACATTTTTCAAACCAAGTTATCATAGCTTGCGATCGCAACAATAGTAGATAAAGGCACTTCGGCAAAATACTGTCGCTGAAATTGTTCTTCTCGGACAGCAGCTAAAAATCGTTCCACGGCTGCGTTGGTCAAGTTTTCTGCACTCTCGCTTGGATACCAGGTGATTTGCAAATAACGGTCTTGTCGTTTGACTGTGAACCCTAAAGATTTTAAAGCTTTGATGCCTACAAGTAAGGTTTGGTCGGTGATGCCGATTTTCTCTAACAGTTGGACGCGGGTAACTAGTTGATTTGTGCGACTGAGATATTTGGCAATTCCGACAAGAGTCAGCCAAATTTGATTGGGTGGTTGGAGGTTGGGTTTAGACCAAGCGATCGCTAGTTGTTGCGAACTGCTTGCTGTTAGACATCGCCGCAACCACGCGCGTAAATCATCCCAGTTTGTGGGACAATCTTCAATAATAAGTTCTGTTAGCGGTAGCGGGGCGTTTAGCCCGTGTTGAGTCCTAAGTGCTGAATGTTCCTGATTTCGTAAATCCAAGATAAGTGGTAAATTCCGAGTGTTGAGTGCTGAGTTAACACTGGGACGCACGGCAATTAGTCTGATTTCATAACGTTTTTTGAAGGTATTGTAGTCTAATTCTGCTATGCAATCACACCTTCCTATAGGCAATTCATCTTTGTAGTGCCCCCACCATATACCAGGAAAAGCACTTCTGCTGGAATCATCTCGAATGTCAAACTCGGTTTTAATGTACTGTACCTTTTTCCCTTGCCAATCCTGCTGATTGCGATGCCAAGAATTTTCAAACCAGCAATTTTGAATTAACAATTTCGGAACAGGGTTACCCATTCCACAAGGTTCTAACAGTTTCAGTTCTAAAAATAACTCTTTCCCCAAGTCTGCTACTGTTACCGTCAAGTCTGCTTGCACGGTTGGCGTTAGGGTTGTACTACCTAAAGATTGCCGCAACTGCTGATTAATTGCTGCTGTAAATAAAGGAATATTCTCCACTAACAAACTCAAACCCGCTGCAAAGGGATGTCCCCCAAAGCGATGTAACAAATGTGCTTGGTCTTTCACCAGTTGGTACAAATCGACAGAATTCACCGAACGGGCGGAACCACGGGCGAGGGGAGGAGAAGAAGATGCGGGGATATATTCATTCTCCATATCTGCGGAAATAGCGCTTTCCGTACTCAATAAAATCGTTGGGCGACCTGTTTCTTGTGCTACTTGTCCAGCAACTAGGCCCAAGACACCCGCAGGCCATTGGGCATCTTCTAGGACGATGACGCTGGTGGTTGATAAGTCTAATTGAGTAAGTTTTTGTGCTACTTGCGCTTGCACATCTTTTTGCAAAGATTTGCGGCGGGTGTTTGCGAGTTCTGTAACTTCGGCTAGTTCGTTACAACGTTTGGTATCCCGACTAGTTAATAATTCAACGCAAAAACTGGCATCACCTTGAATGCGGCTGACGGCGTTAATTCTTGGCCCCAAACCAAAGGAAATATCTGTGGGGCGATCGCCACTTTTTTGGCACAATTCTAATAATCGCCCCACCCCCGGACGGCGACGCGCTGCTGCTGGCTGTTGAAAATCTGCTTGCAGTCGTTGAATTCCCATCTGTGCTAAATAGCGACAATCTCCACTTAACTGCACTAAGTCGGCAATTAATCCTACTGCTACTAAATCTAATAAATCCTCTAACGGATGTTTGGCAACATTAGGCAGGGTTTGATACAGTGCTTCCACCAACTTATAAGCTACTGCTACCCCAGAAAGATTGAACAGCTGATGTTCTCTGGGCAAATAACGAGGATTAATAATTGCTGCGACGGGTGGGCGTTCAGTGGGTAAGGTGTGATGGTCTGTAACTATTACATCTATGCCTAGTTGTTTGGCATAGATAATTTCCTCAAGGTTTGTGCTGCCAGTATCGCAAGTAACAATTAATTTGCAACCTTGTTTTGCTAAGTTATCAATCCCTTGATTATTGAGTCCATGAGATTCTTTCAGGCGATTGGGAATATAATAAATTAACTGAGTATTTTGTGTAAAGAATTGCCCTAATCCGTCCCAAAGTACAGATGTGGCGGTAATACCATCAGCATCAAAGTCTCCCCAAATAGCAATTTTTTCTTTGATGTTATACGCTTGTTGCAACCGGGCGATCGCTAAGTGCATTTCTTGCCCAAACTCAAACGGACTCGCTGGTTGATAAGCTTTATAGTTAATAAAAGCTGCTAATTGTTGATGATCTTTAATTCCCCGTTGCCACAACAATTGCGCTGCATATATTCCACTTGATGCGGGTGCATGCTGTTTCACCGCCTGGGTGAACCACTCCGGGGGTTGTTCGGTTGCTGCTATAGTCCACTGCTGTTGTTCTGGCATTGTTAAATAATTCGTAATTCGTAATTCGTAATTCGTAATTCGTAATTAAGTTTTGCAACAGGGAATTAGACTGCACCACAAAACTTGCTGCTTGATAGAAGGGGGGACATAAACCTACGGAACTAGTTAAATCGGAGATTGATCCTCGGTTGTTTGAGATTCACTCACTAGGGGATTGAGGATTACTTCATTAGCGGCGCTATCAGGTTTCCGGGCGCGAATTGCTGGACGCGATCGCTTGTAACCGGCTCTTTCAGCTTTTTGGTGTTCGTAATCAATCAATCTGCCATAATATTCATGCTTGCTTAAATTCATCGACAAGAAAATATGCTGGCGGATATTACCAAAACCTTTGCGGTTAAAAAACTTTAATGCTGAAGTATTGGTAGGATCAGTGTCTACCAGCATAAACCGCGCCCCATCTTCAATCATGCGGGCGACGACTTTATCAACCAACTTGTCTGCTACTCCCCGACGCTGAAACTTCGGACTAACTCCTAGCCATAAAATATATCCATAAGTCCAGGATGCTTTGGTGATGATGGTTCCTAAAATGAATCCTGCTAATTCTCCGTCTGTTTCAGCCACAAGACAGTATTCTGGATCGGTGTTGTAAAGTCCAATCACCTCCCATTCGTCCCAGGTACGGTATAAATAAGGATATAAATCGCTGGTAAATAACCCTTCTCCCAAGTGATAAATAGGAGCAATGTCATCAATTCCTAATTCACGGACATAAATGGCTTCAGTTTCGTCAAAGCTTGACATAAATTTAGAAGTTGTAATTTCTTTATATCCCTATTGGACTTGACAAACATTCTCTAATGTATAAAGTTGAATGAGACTTCTTGAATGCTGTCAAAATTGGGCAATGAGTCTTTCACTGCTTCTTCAGTAACTTGTATGCGAGCGCACCGTTTGGCAAACTGACAATAATCACAGGTTTTGCTACCCTCCGCCACTTGGGGAAACTGCTGGTTATTTTGGTAATTTTCCAGCCAATGAGTTAACTGGCTTAATAGTTGATTAAGTTTCTTTCCTGTTTGTGTATGTTTAGCAGTATTGTAATTAAATTTAATATTTTGCGGTTTGCCCTCAGATTGGACAAACCAGTAAGTCATGGAAATATTTTCTGGCAAATAGTCGCTAGTTTCTGCCAATACATACAGATAAAGCCGTGTTTGCCAGTTGGATTCTAACTTGCGTTTATTGGGTGGTTTAGGATAAGTTTTCCAGTCGAGAATTTGCGCTTGTTGGTTATCTGCAATCAATAAATCATAGACAACCGTCAGCAAATAGTCCTGAACTTGCAGTGTGCGGTAGTGTTCACTCTCACGGAAAGTTTGATTATCAGATGCAGCCGTTAAAATTTCTGGGGCTGCATCGGCAAAAGCTAGCATCCAGCTTTGGAGTTTAGCATCTGCTTGCAGAAAACTATCAATTGGCAAACCCATTTCTCGCTGCTGCATTAGCAGGTGGAAACGACTACCCAAAGTTTGCCGTTCTTCTTGTTCTGGATTTGAGGGCGAATTGAGTTGTTCTAGGTAGGTATGTTGAAATTTACGCGGACAAGCTTCTAGTAAGTTGAGTTGTCCTTGAGACAGTCGCAGTAGTTGAGTGGGAGTTGACAGCATTCTTCTATTTTAGAAGTAAATTCTAGTCTGCAACTCACCTTTGGCAGGCTATCTGTAAAAAACAAATATTTTTTACTGCCTCCACATCTGCTATTTCAACTCATCCTTATCTACCTCATCCTGGTTATTAGAATGTTTAGTTTTTCCTTGGGACTTGATTGAGCCAAAGCTGTAGGCCATAGCTATTTTAACGATGTCAAAATATGCTGGGTGATTAGCTTTGTCAACGATCGCCAAAGAGATAGACCCCGCCACTAAGATGACTAATATTGGCGAAAGTGTTTCTCCCCCAGAGCCGTTGCTGTTATTTGGCATGATATAATCTCCTAGTGGTAAGCCCTGGGCTAAAGTTGCATTTAACCCAAGAGAGTTGATTAAGCTTCACTACGAACCTAAAATTGCAATCTTGTTGCTGATAATTGGATGAAAAATCAACTCCAAGACTCAACAATCATGGCGATCGCAAATAGACAAAACAGAGATACTGCTATCCTCACAAAGCATATCCATAGGCTTGTGGATAACAGCATCCCAGCTATTGAGGCAGCGCCAAAAACGTGAGACAATACAAAGGCTACTGCAACGCCCAGCAGTGCCAGCAGCAAATACTTGAATCCTTTACCAGTCCAATTGAGCAGTATATTATTGTCGTCCTTGAGAATTTTCATAGTTTTTGTCCTCGCAAGCAGAGTTGAATCAAGGGCGCAAACGCATCCTCAACTACTCCAAAGCAGAAGCAAATATTTATAGCTTTGCTCCCAACGAGTTAAGGTACGCAGCAGTCCTACAAAATCTGAATGAAATTTAAATGCCAACAATGATGGTCTTGATATTTGCAGATGATGAAAATTAAACTCCTCAAGAAATTTTCCAATATCTGGGAAATTGGAATTTAGATGCTCAATGCCCGTAATGACGCATAACGTCCAGTTACGTGCATCAACCCCTAAAATGTAATTTTTCAAGACCAAAGACTTTCAACGCTTGCTGTGTCTGCATTGGCAGTTTCAGCGTTTTTACCACTTTGAGTTAATAATTAACTCACTAAGCTACTAAATGTATTTACTTGAACTCACTTTGAAGTAACTTAGTGAGGTTGTCAAGCTAACAACAAGAGAAATTCAGACACTGGATAAAAATGACAGTTTCCTAACAATAGGATAGACATTATAGTCTTGATGTTACTCTCGGTAGATGATTTTCTCACCTAGTGAGCTAGCATTGTGAGTGTAGTTAGTCTTAATTTGTACATGAGTGCGATTCCCCAAGAATTTCTTTTAGTTGTAGCTGAAGAACGGTGCTTGTCTGGCAGCGAGAAAGAAGTTTTTTTGTATGCTATGGAGGGAAAACCGCCAAATGCGATCGCCGAAGAATTGGGTATAAGTGCCGAAGCGGTACGTAAAAGATTAAGTGAAGTTTACAAAAAATTCAATGTGAGTGGTGGTGGCCCAGGTAAACTCACTAAGTTACAGCAAGTGATTGATAGTGAGTATCAAATATCTTCGGTCACTGAAGAACAAGAGCAAATGACCAACAAACGCCTTGATTGGGGGGAAGCACCTGGAGTTTATCTTTTTTATGGGCGTGCAGACGAATTATCCCAACTAAAGCGCTGGGTAGTTAAAGAACACTGCCAACTCATAGCACTACTGGGTATGGGGGGAATCGGCAAAACAGCCTTGTCTGTGAAGCTGGCAAAGGAAGTTCAGGAGAATTTTGACCACATCATTTGGCGAAGTCTTCGCAATGCTCCACCTGTGCAAGAGATGTTGATAAACCTGATCCGATTTATATCTGATGAGCAAGAAAAGGATTTGCCAGAAACTGTAGATGCTCTAATAACGCTGCTAATTCATTATTTACGAGAGCACCATTGTCTTGTGGTGTTAGATAACGCAGAGACAATTTTGCAAGCAAGTGTGAGTGTACCTCCTGCCAAAGAGGTGCGTGCTGGACACTACAGAGAAGGATTTGAAGGTTATGGTCAACTACTTAGACGCATTGGGGAGGAACCCCATCACAGTTGTTTGGTAATGACTTCAAGAGAAAAACCGAAAGAATTTGCACCTTTAGAAGGAGAAGCATCACCAGTTAGAACCCTAACATTAGGAGGCTTAGGGCACATAGAAGGGCAAGAAATTCTGAAAGATAAAGGCTTATCTGGCTCAAGACAGGATTGGAGCCAACTAATTAACAAATATTCTGGTAATCCTTTGGCATTAAAACTGGTATCTGAGTCAATTCGGGAGTTATTTGGCGGGGATATTGCTGTTTTTCTGAATAAAGGAGAGATAATTTTTGGCGATACTCGTGACTTATTAGATCAGCAATTTGAGCGCACCTCCGAGTTAGAAAAAGAAATCATCTACTGGTTGGCAATCAAACGTGAGTTGGTTTCCCTAGATGAATTGTTAGATGATATTATGCGTCCCTTAGCAAAACGGGAATTGCTGGAAGCTTTAGAATCACTACGCAGGCGATCGCTAATCGAGCAAAAACTAGAACATAAAACTCCTCAGTTTACTCTCCAGCCTGTAGTTATGGAGTATATTACTGAGCGACTTATTGAACAAGTTACTCAAGAAATTTATACAGGCGAGATGGCGCTATTGATGAGCCATGCTCTGATGGGAGCTACTGACAAAGATTATGTCAGGAATACTCAAGTTCGCTTCATCCTCCAGCCAGTTATAGAAAATTTACTAAATATTTTTAGATTTCCTAGAATTATCACAGAAAAGCTCACTCAAATTTTAGAGAATATCCGAGCAAAATCATTTGTTAAGCCAGGATACGCAGGCGGTAACGTTCTTAATTTGCTTTGCCACCTCCAAGTTGATTTAAGTGGCTATGACTTTTCGCGCCTGGCTATTTGGCAAGCTTACTTGCAGGGCGTAAATTTGCATCATGTCAATTTGACTGATTCTGATTTATCCAAGTCAGTTTTTACAGAAAAGTTGGGTAGTATTTTGTCGGTAGCATTTAGTCCAAATGGAAAACTGTTAGCTACAGGCGATGCCGATGGTGATGCTCACTTATGGCAAGTGGAAGATGGAAAGCGACTTTTTACCTGTAGCGGCCATAAAAGTTGGGTACGCTCGGTAGCCTTTAGTCCCAATAGTCAAATATTGGCGAGTGGCAGCGAAGACCAAACTGTCAAGCTATGGGATGTGCAAACTGGTAAATGTCTCAACACTTTACAGGGACATACCAGTTGGATTTGGTCAGTAGCCTTCAGTCCCGATGGTCAAATATTGGCGAGTGGTAGCGAAGACCAAACCGTAAAGCTATGGGATGTGCAAACGGGTAAATATCTCAAAACTTTACAGGGACATACTAGTTGGGTGCGCTCAATTGTCTTCAGTCCCGACGGTCAAATATTGGCGAGTGCCAGCGAAGATCAAACTGTGAAGTTATGGGATGTGCAAACTGGTAAATGTCTCAACACTTTACAGGGACATACCAGTTGGATTTGGTCAGTAGCCTTCAGTCCCGATGGTCAAATATTGGCGAGTGGTAGCGAAGACCAAACCGTAAAGCTATGGGATGTGCAAACGGGTAAATATCTCAAAACTTTACAGGGACATACTAGTTGGGTGCGCTCAATTGTCTTCAGTCCCGACGGTCAAATATTGGCGAGTGCCAGCGAAGATCAAACTGTGAAGTTATGGGATGTGCAAACTGGTAAATGTCTCAACACTTTACAAGGACATACCAGTTGGATTTGGTCAGTAGCCTTCAGTCCCAATGGCCAAATTGTAGCTAGTGGTAGTGAAGATCAAACTGTGAAGTTATGGGATGTAGAAACTGGTAAGTGCCTCAAAACTTTGCAAGCTCATAGCAGTTGGGTGCGCTCAGTAGCATTTAGTCCTGATGGTCAAATTCTCGCTAGTGGAAATGAAGACCAAACTGTAAAGTTATGGGATGTAGAAACTGGTAAATTTCTCAACACTTTGTCTGGACATAGTAGTCGGATCTGGTCAGTAGCTTTTCACCCTGATGGTCAAATTGTAGCTAGTGGCAGTGATGACCAAACCGTAAAGTTATGGGATGTGCAAACTGGCAAATGCTGCAAAACTTTAACAGGTCACAGCAGTCGGATCTGGTCAGTAGCTTTTAGTCCTAAAAATCCTATTCTCGCCAGTGGTAGCGAAGACAAAACCGTGAAGTTATGGGATGTGCAAACTGGCAAATGCTTCAAAACTTTACAGGGACATACCAGATGGATTTGGTCAGTGGCTTTCAGTCCCGATGGTCAAATTCTGGCGAGTGGTAGTGACGACCAAACCGTGAAGTTATGGGATGTGCAAACTGGTCAGTGCCTAGAAACTTTGACGGAACATAAAAGTTGGGTAAGGTCAGTAGCCTTCAGCCACAATGGTCAGATTCTGGCGAGTGGCAGTGATGAGCAAATTGTGAAGTTATGGGATGTGCAAACTGGTCAGTGCCTCCAAACCTTGCAAGCTCACAGCAGATGGATTTGGTCATTAGCCTTCAGTCCCGACGATCAAATCTTGGCGAGTTGCAGTGACGACCAAACCGTAAAATTATGGGATGTGCAAACTGGTGAGTGCTGGAAAACTTTGCAGGGAGATAGCAGTCGGATCTGGTCAGTAGCTTTCAGTCCTGATGGTCAATTTCTAGCAACTGGCAGTGACGACCAAACTGTGAAGTTATGGGATGTACGCAAAGGTAAGTGTCTCAAAACTTTCCGAGGGCATACCAAATGGATTTGGTCAGTGGTCTTCAGTCCCGATGGTCAGACTTTGGCGAGTGGTAGCGAAGACCAAACCGTGAAGTTATGGGATGTCCATGAAGGTAAGTGCCTCCAAACTTTGGAAAGACACAGCAGCCAGATCCGCTCAGTAGCCTTTAGTCCTGATGGCCAAATTCTCGCTAGTGGCAGCGAGGATGAGACAATTCAACTTTGGAATGTGACAACAGGCGATCGCCTGAAAACTCTCAGAGCCGATAGGCCCTATGAAGGAATGAATATCTCTGGTGTGACAGGGTTAACATCAGCACAGATAGATACTCTCAAAGCTTTGGGAGCCGTAGAACAATCGAAAAAATAAAAGGTAAAAGAATGAATTTTGCCGAGTTCCTTCATCCTTTTACCTTTTTTATGTACCTGATGCTTATTTCATGTTAGCCCTTGCGTCCTTCACTGCGGCAAAGAAAAATAATCCTGTGAGTGGAATACTCAATGCCAGGATAATTGCCGTGGCTGTGACACCAAAATCTGGTTGTCCGTAACTGAGTTCAAAAATCGAACCGACAGCTGCGATCGCACTTACACAAGAACCACCCAGAAATAAACCGCTTTTTGGAGTTAAATACACTACTAGCCCCCTATACTATTGGTTTCACCGCTTGATACGAGAAGCCATTCTTAGATAGCTCCTGGGCTAAAGTCAAGGAGTTTTCTACACGGTCTACAAATACCACGCCATTAAGGTGATCCATCTCGTGTTGAATACAGCGTCCCAGGAGGTCATTAGCCTTTAATGTCCGGGGACGACCATACTCGTCTTTATAGGCTATTTCTACGACTTCGGGGCGCTTTACGTCTAGATATACGTTGGGAATGCTCAAGCATCCTTCTTGGGCAACGGAGATGTCGCGGCTGACTTGTTTAATGGTGGGGTTAATCAACACCAAGGGCTGATTAGCTGCATTCTCTGGTTCTAGGTCGATGACAATTAGTTGTTTGTGAATTCCCACTTGGGGTGCAGCCAAACCAATGCCATCTTTGCTATACATAGTTTGCAACATTTCGCGCACCACTTGGCGAAGTTCGTCATCAACTTTAGAAATCCGCTTTGCAGCTTGACGCAGCACGCGATCGCCTAAATAATGAAGTTCCAAAGGTGGATTTTTTAACTTTTTTTTCTCTACAGCAATTTCAGAGGGCATGAGTCTTGATGGCTAGATGGTGAAAATTCCTACTACTTTAATTCTACCAATCTCAGCTAGACCCCAGATGTAATGCAAAAATTTACCTCATGGAATTTTCTGGCTTGCTTCCGTGTATATAAAAACTTAGGTAGTCTAGAGAAGCAACAGCCTATTACTTACTTTTTGTAACACAGTACTTGAAATCCCAGGTTTCGATGAAAGCCCAATTGGCTTGTCGTTGACGTTGTGCATTCCCCGTTGTCATAAAGCCCATAACTACGCTCTGAACTAAATACAATAATCACAATACAACATCCGCGTTATTACCAAAAAGTGCATTTATACCTGGGGTAATAATTATGATTTATGAATCATGATGCGTTGATTAAAATAGCTTTTGGGTAAGAAACAGCGATCAAGTAAAAAAGGATTGTTGGTATTTTCAGATAATAAATTGTGTGGCTTATCTCGATGACAGAATGGTGGTACAATTCCCCAATCTTCTGCCAGCCAAATCCAGTATCCTATTTCAATTCTGCCGTAGTTTGAACCTGTGAGAATCTCCCCAACACTATTGTTGATAGATATTAGTTCTGGTGATGATTTGATTTCAATTAACAGCCAAGCTAACTCTTCTACAGAAAAATAATAGCCATTTTTGGCAGCTATGTTTACGAACTGCTGCGGCTCTTTAGCTATTAGCAATTCTTCTTTGAGGTATGGTGTTTTTTGTGCAAAATCAAAAAGATCCCAAATCTGTCTTCTCGTAATTAGAAACCAGGCAAGTTCTTCTGCGGTTAGGCTGTAACCATTTTCTGTTGCTAACTTGAGAAATGGCTCAAGACTATCGGTTTCTGCTAGTTGACTTTTCAACAGGAAAGTTTGCTCTACTAGTGACAAAAAATCAATAATTTTTTGCCATGTAACTTTGTCAAAACTTTTGTTAACTTTTATTTTGTCTTTCCAGTAAATGTATTTATCTTCTTTAAGAAAGAAATTCCAAATTTGATAATACATGGGTCATCTCGCCTAAGCTTTAAGCTTGGTAGAGGTTTGTTATTAATGAATACCAGTGTAGTAAGTATAATGTGTTTCTTCGACAGTACAAAAATTACTATCTTCTGTAAATGAAGTTACACAGTGGCTAAGTATAAAGCTTCTGTAAAGTTTGTTACTATAAATAAAATATACTGAGGAAAATAGGTAGATAGCGATACCTTCGGCGGGGTGTGCGATCGCTCCTTATTGCTTCCCATAAAATAAAGTTAAGGCAGCATCAATAAGTAGGATTAATGCTATGACTGAATCAACTGCAAAGCAACCTGCACGTAGGGGTAGAATCTTTCCAGAACCGCCTACGCACTTCAGTTGTTTTTAAACGAACTGCAAAGACGCAGAGAACACAGAGGTAAGAAAAGAGATATATTTTGCTATTTTTAGTTAATAGGTAAATCGCGGAGAAAGTAAAAGCGATCGCTATTCCAATCATTGCCTTTAATTCGCCCCAAGTAGCCTGTTAACGGTGAGGAAAGTTCTATCAGAATTTCGTGCATTTCTGCTGTTTTTATTGGCTGTGGCGGATGTGAGCCGAAATACGCACCATGTAGAGCTTCAACACCACCAGATTCTATACCTGAGTTTTCTAAATAGTTTTTGACAAGCTGGATAATGTGCGATCGCAATTTAATCTCTCTCTCAGCTTTATCAATATATTCATCAATTTTATAGTCAATTTGCCCAGGTTCTAGATATTGCTGTAATTCGACTAAATTAATAGCACCTGGATATTTTGCTTTGAATTCAACTAGCTTTTGTAGAGTCATTACATTTATAATACTGATTTTCGATACTTCAGCAGATTCTTTTAAATTTTTAGTCGGTTTACCTGGGCCAATAATCAACCTTACAGCTTGAAGATAATTTTCTTTTAGATGCCTTTTGCCAATCCTATCTAATTCTTCTACTGCACGATCTGGAATGCTTTTACCTGCTTTACATTCGCAAACAAGAGGATAAGGTTGTGAGCAAAATAAGTCTAAGCCACCTGCACCACCTTTGTAGCTTTCTTCAACTTTGAATCCTAAAAAATCAAGGCTACGGCGTGTGATATTTTCAAAGTCTGTACCAGCCTGGTAGTTGCTTTTATCCTCATCTTTTTCGCGATCGCCCAATTTTGCAATATCATTTATCCAAGCTAAATTTACATCGGGTTGCTTAATTAGCTTGTCACTACTCCAACCCAGAAATACTTTGATATCATTGTCCAATTGTTTAGCTGCTGGTTGGCTAATGGCTAGGGATGCGATCGCACTCTGCAATTCTTCCAATTCGGGGTGTAGCGGTGGCTGTCGATTTTCTAATTGATACTTGCGTTGAGCGAAAGTGCGATCCCTTAATACTGGCTTTGCTTCACAAATAGTTAAAGGCTCATTTAAATAAATAAACTGGCTATTTACCTCGATAGAGAGTGTAATTATTTTGGGCAACTTATAAACGCGCAAGTATAACAAAAAAATATTATGTCGTTGCCTTAATACTTCTTGTAAGGCTTCTGTAGTCCAAATTGTTAGCAATGATAAAGCAGACAATGATTCAGTATTATGCAGAGGTTCACACTTTTCACACTTTACCCAGGCTTTAACTGATATAGTTTCAGCACTTACTTGGGCAACAGCAGTTTTAGCATTAGCCAAGAAACTTGAGTGATAGTACTGCTCAACTGGTAGCACATTAATTGAAGAATCTATTGGATAAAGGGCAAATTGACGCTCTGGAACGATATAATTTTTGCACATCGCCACAATCGCTCGTCCTTGAATTAAGGCCTCAACATCTGGCGCAGGCAAGCAAATAGCAGTATTGATTACAACAGAATTACTCATTATTGCTGAAAAATCCAAATATTGGGGCTAAACAAACAAAATTTACCTCAGCGGGCTTCATTTATTTAGCCCAAAGCTTCTAATTTAAGGAAAATTTATTACAACAATATATACCTGTTTTAAATATCTTCATCAATAGCATCTTCAGGAATTTTTCCAGATGGATCACTAAGAATTTCACGTATGAGATTATTGTCGATTACTATTAAATTTTGTAGAACAAAATCAATTATTTGTGCTTCAGTTAACTCATAATCATGTCGGGCTTTCATAACAGAATTAATTGCTAACAAAGGCTTCATATCTTCAGCTTTTAACAATACCCATTCTCCACCTAGATGATGTGCCAAAAGTTTATCTAAATACTGTTTTGCTTTAGTACCACTACTAATCTTTTTGGAACGAATTAAGCAACCACGAGTTAAATCAAACTCTTTGTATTCAATTAAACGTTTTAATCCAGCCTGTAGGAACCTACCACTGACTCCTTGAAGAACTGCTACTCCAATTTTTACAACATTGCCATTTTCCTGACCAACAATTTTAAAATTAATATATCCTTGGTCTACACTACGAGCTTTAATGTCTGCAATTTCTGTAATTTGGACATTTTCTAAAATTTGCCCTACTAAGGTAGAAAAGCTGAATCGCAGAGCATTGGCGAGTTTGGTTTTATCCTCAATGTCATCTTGTATCTTACTTTCAACAGCTGCCAGTTCTTTCTTATAAGCAGATTCTACTGGGTGTAGTGGTGGGGTCAACTCAGTATTCCAGTTTTCCTTACACCACTGCAATACTTTTCTTACCATTGGTCTTTCCTTTCCCAGTTCTTTCAGCTTCCCTTCGTCAAAAGGATAAACTGAATTAGGTGATGTTACTCCTTGTTCGTCATAAAAGTCTCTCAACCACTGGGAAACTAAGGCAATAACATCTTCCGATTTGAGATAAGTTAACTCAATAGTCTTTTGAGCAATCCGATCTGTGACTGATTCTGCTTCTTTTAAGGCTCGTATTTGATCAGTCCAGGTTTGAGGAAACATAGCCGTTATAAAAACACCCCGTTTAATCTTGTCGTATAAGTCCTTGGCTAAAATAGCAGTAACTTGTGATGCCGTGAATCCTGAGTCATTACACATTGAGATACTTTCCAATTCGTCAAAACAAATGACGATCGGTTTGTAATCACTAATTAAGTCCAGAATTTGACGAACTGTGCTGAAGGCTTGGGCTTCTCTATCGTGGGCGCTGGAGTTTGCTAAACCTAGTGCATCAGCTCTTGACTGTGGTAGTTCTTGACCAGCAAGCCAGTTTATAGCGTAGCGCTCCTCAGATGGATTAGAGGAAAGTGTCCATAAAATTGCAGCGATAATGTCAGGGTTTTCAATGTCATGCTTAATTCCCAGGACTCTATCTGTCCAATGCTCAACTACCTTGGAATTTACTCTTAAAACTTCGGAAAAGTGACGAACCATCTCATCAGATGTGAAAGCTTTGTTGTAAGCTTCATTAAAAATAGCAGTTGCTAATTCCCGCCACTGGCTCATTCCTTGGCTACCGATTTGTTTGAGGCTATTGGCTAAATTTCGTAAAAATTCACCTTTAATTCGATTTAAATCGTTAATCTCGCTTGTATAAACAAATAAAGCACTACCATCAGTCTGAAGCCGGCGACGAATGCGACTGATCAGATGGCTTTTGCCTAGTCCTCTTTCAGCCTTGATAGTAATGCCTATGACTGGCTGTTGTTTGGTGCGAACTTTCTCAACGGCATCAAAAATAGCATCTGAGGCATGGGCATTTAAGGACGGAACATCAGGAAAACCTGTTACCCAAATATCTTGACTTCTAACCACTAAAGGTCTGTCAAATGGGTTGTGACTTTTGATGGCATTAATTAGGCCGTTGTCGTTAGACATGGATCTAAAATGAGGTGAATTTTGGATTTTGGATACTCGATTTTGGATTGCTCACTATTTGTAGCTGCACGACATCTAAACTGGCGTTTCAGTACTGACGTTTCAGTGGGTGTGAAGAGCAACTTAAGAATAGGCTTATGAGTTTAAACGCTTGGCGTAGCAGCGTAACCCACTTACAGGAGTGGTTATAGAGTCTTCCAGTTTGTCTGGATCGCTGTCTGACAAGCTACCGCCTTGGAGTTGCAAAATGTCCTTTTCTTGCATTTTCAGTAGCCACTCATTGAAATCTTGACGACTGACTCGATCGCCTATTTCTCTCCTGATACGATAAATTGGCACAAGATCATCTAAGTTGTAGTTTTGGTTCAGCTTGTCGTAAACTTCCAAGGCCACTGACTTGAACTCGTCGTAAGAAGCGATCGCACCTTTAACCCCATTAACTGGTACGTTTGCACTAGTTACCGCAACATCAATCTGACTAATCCACTTCACCAACGCATTCGCCGCCCAAGTACCGACAATCGTCCCTTCAAACTTAAACTCGCCACTTCTCAAACCCTCACCCAGTACCTCTAAACCCTTGGGAGATGTCAGAGAATATCCCTTTTTGGAAATTGCGATCGCACCCTGACTCTGTAATTCTTCAAATGAACCCTGATAATCTGCTACCTTCTGGCTTTTGGATACAATTCGCTTAGTCAGTTGACCCTTCTTAACTTCCTGCTGCGTTCCTCCCAAATCCCACAAAGCCAAAAGGAGACGAGTTCTAGTTTGGGGTGTATTTTTTGATGTCATATTTGTGTGTATTCTTTGGCAAAGATCATCATAGTAGCTGTATCGTTTTAATTTATTTACACCAAAAAAATAACCGAGAAATTGCTGAATATTTCCGCGTTTCAGCTAAATTGATTAATCAAAAATCAACAAGTTATTTCCTTAGGATGAATGCAGTTTCTCTCAAAGGCGGGATGGAATACTTGAGAAAATCGATCATCATGACAGTGAAACGCTGTAGCTATGCAGTTGTAAATTAAGTGGTATATGTTCTTTCAATTCCAGGCGAAATAACAGGAATTCCAACTTTGTTTTTGCAACAGCAAGGCTTTTAGCAAATACAGGTGATGACGAAATCCAATGAACACAATATATAAAGAACGTAAAATAGTTTCGCGTCTATTTGCAGTGCTGCTTTCTGCATTGCTTATGGTACCTTTGCTGAGTAGCTGCGGAGGTGGTTCTAAAACTGCTACGCCACCACCTGTTGATGACACCATTGGTAGAACAGTGAGCGATCGCACCACAAACCAACCCGAAGTTAAGAAGGGAATGGGTACAGGACAAAAAGTGGCTATTTTGGCGGGAGCTGCGGCACTTTATTACCTCTACAACCAGCATAAGAATGCTCCACAAGAAGGAGCGCAAGGTAAGTACTATCTTTCCAAGAACGGGCGTGTATATTACCGCGATGCTGAACATCGTGCTCACTGGGTAACTCCACCACCAGAAGGAATTCGAGTACCGGAATCTGAAGCGCAAAAGTATCGGGAATTCCAAGGCTATAACAGGAGTTCTTCAGGTCGCGATCTAACTGGGATAACTTCATCCGCAGCTCCAGCACTCTAGATAGCGAAGCGTGTGTAAATCTAAAGCGGGTTTCCCGAAGGATAACGCCGATCGCGCACGTGGGAGACACGAACTTAAAACAGGAGATAGATCATGGTAAATTTCTTTTTGCGAAAGGCGAAGGATCTCTTCTTTGGAGGAAACGGCGATCAAGCTGAAGATAACGAATACCGCGATCGCAATGTACGTCCAGCCAGCGAAGACCCCTACGGTGATCCCGCAGATCCGGCATCTTATGGCAACATCAGCCCAGCTAGTGAAGACCCCTACGGCGACCCCGCAGATATCGCCTCTTACGGCAACGTTCGCCCAGCTAGTGAAGACCCTTACGGCGACCCCGCAGACCAAGGGGAGTTTGGTAACGTCCGCCCAGCTAGTGAAGACCCCTACGGCGACCCCGCAGATCAGGATTACCGCCGTTAACGCTAAACCTAACCCCCCAGCCCCCTTCCCTAGTAGAGAAGGGGGAAAATTCAAAGCCTCTCACCTAAAAGATGAGAGGAATTGAAGTGAGGTTTTTCAGCTCCAGTGAAAAATGATATATTTTGCAATAGCTAACAAAAAAGGCAGTGGGATTTAAACCTATTGCCTTTTGTTTTTGCTGCTATTTTAAGGTAGCGAAAAAGCCAAACAATCTCACCTTTTGCGGCGGCAAGCCCACTTTCTTTTTGGGGTGTCCGGGATAGCCGCCCCGCCGCCATTAACTGTTGACTGATGACTGTTAACCGTCAACCGTCATCAGTATGCACGTGTTATGCCATCCCCTTTTAGGGGTGGGATGATTAAATTTAAAACATTATCTAAAGTTAAAACCAGTGAGAGGTTTTTTTATTAAACTTTACGAATTACGAATTACGAATTACGAATTATTTAATCACCCATTGTTACCCAAAATTTCCTGCGATCGCTCAATACTTTTACGCACAGATTGAGCCGAAGTATGCAAACCCTCTCTTTCGCCATCAGTGAGATTTAATTCCAAAACACTTTCAATTCCACCGCATCCCAACCGACAGGGAACACCAATCACAACATCTTCTAAACCGTATTCACCTTGCAAATAAGCCGCCACAGGCAACAACCGCGACTGATTTAGCAAAATCGATTCTACCATTACACTAGTAGCCGATGCCGGAGCAAAAAAAGCACCACCCGTCTGCATCAATTCAACAATTTCTGCGCCACCGTTGCGAGTTCTTTCAACCAAACGTTCAATTGTGGCTGCATCCAGCAATTCAGTGATAGGAATGCCGTTAACGGTAGCATAACGAGACAAGGGCACCATTAAATCGCCGTGGCTACCCAATACCATCGCTTTGACATCGGCGGGCAAAACTCCCAATTCTAGGGCAATGAAGGTTTCAAAACGGGCGGAATCTAACACGCCAGCCATACCCATAATGCGATCGCGTGGTAAACCAGTTGCTTGCCAAGCTAAATAAGTCATCACATCCAACGGATTAGTGACGACAATAAAAATAGCATTGGGAGAATGAGCGATCGCATTTTTTGCCGCTTCCACCACAATCTTGGCATTGGTTTTCAGCAAATCATCCCGACTCATCCCTGGTTTGCGGGGAAGTCCTGCGGTAATCACCACAATTTGGGAACCAGATGTATCGGCATAATTATTTGTACCGATAATTTGGCGATTATGTATTTCAATTCCCCTGGCTTCCATCAAATCCAGCGCCAAACCTTGGGGCATTCCCGCGATAATATCTAGTAAAACTACATCTGCTAGATTTTTCTCTGCAATGCGTTGAGCTAAAGTACTACCAACCCTACCCGCACCCACGATGGTTACACGGGGTAAATTACACACAATTGGGGAGTTAGGGGAAGAAGACATAATTATTAAAGTGCGATTTTTATCAACAAGAATTCAGTTGACTGTTGACGGTTAACAGTTAAAGTGAAATCCCATCCCCTTTTAGGGGTGGGATGAGCTTATTATTTAAATTCTTCGAGTTGATCCACACGTAACCAAACGTTTGGCGTTGGCACTTTCCCGAACTTAACAAGGGCGTAATCACCTTTGACATCTACAATTTCGCCCTTACTGTCAAACAAATAGGAAGGAAAGCGAGCATCACTGGCTTTTGCTTCCAGACTGTTTTCCAGTTTCTCGCGGACAGCGCGAACCATATCTCCTTTTTTGACTGCCATGAATTCCCCTCTCAAATTTCTAGATTAGACTTATCCGCATTTTAAGAGACTTCCGAGTTAAAAACTCCTAACTCTTGTACAGACGCGATTCATCGCGCCTCTAACTCTTAACCCCCCGTAGCGTTTGACACTGGGGGCAAAAGTGACTAGATCGCCCAGCTAACCTAATCCGTTGAATTGTTGTACCACAAACTCGACAGGGTTCTCCAGCGCGGTTATAAACCCAAGCAACACCACCATAGTTGCCGTTGACACCCTTAACACTTAAAAAATTACTAAAAGTCGTACCACCAGCCTCAATGCTGGTTTCTAACACTTGAATTATGGCTGTTCGCAAACGCTCAATTTGCTTTAGCTGTAAATCTATACACAAGGATTGAGGTAAAATTCCACTCTTAAACAGGGCTTCATCGGCATAAATGTTACCTAATCCCGCCACCACCGATTGATCCAGTAGCGCAGTCTTAATCGGACGGCGGCGATTTTGAAGTTTGCTTGCTAGATACTCGACAGTGAATTCGGGCGAAAATGGGTCTGCTGCAAGTTTTGCCAAACCAGTAATAATACTTTCTACAGCAACACTAGGCGGAACCCACCATATTTTACCGAAGGTACGCTGATCAACAAAACGCAATTCCTGGTGTTCCCCAAAGAATAATCTAACCCGCGTGTGCTTATGCAATGGTTCATCTCGATGCAGCCACAGTAATTGACCGGTCATTCGCAGATGAACTCCTAGCCAACCAGTGGAAGAGGAAGAGGAGAGTTCTGCGAGGAGATATTTACCACGACGATGCCAAGTAGCGATCGCATTCTTTTTAATTCCATCAACAAACTCACCGACAGAAAACGGGTAGGCGATGGTGCGATCGAGCAACACATCTCCACCCGTGATTTCTTGGTTAAGGGTCAATTGATTTAGACCCCTACGGACTGTTTCAACTTCAGGCAGTTCAGGCATTCAAGCAGATTAAGCAGGCAATTTTGATGTATTTGAGGGTTCAAGAAAGAAGAGATGAAGTAGTACTTACACATCCGTAAGTGGATCGTATTACTACCCTAGAGAAACCGTAAATACCCGCAGGGCAGCTTCTCATAGATTAGGGTAGGCTTGGATCAAAGATGAATGAACTGAAATTTTCAGACTTCATACTTCAGACTTAAGACTACCCTTCATCATCGCATCAAACAACCCCCTTGTAGCTTTGCTGCTATTTTTTAGGTGGTTTAGCCTTTGGTGCTTCTACCTCTACTAATTCATCCTGAGCAAAGTTGTTGGTATTGATACCAGAGTAATTGACCTTTTCAAAGCGGACAATTACAGGGTATTTGATGCCGCTTTGGTCAATGGAAGCCACAGTTCCTAGATCCTGAAACCAGTAGGATTCAGGGCGGAGAATACGTACTTTAGAACCACGTTGAACCATGATTATTTTCCCTTTTAGTTATCAATCGCCAATCTAGAGGGCTAATTGATTTCACTCTACAACCTGAAGGTCGCTGCAAGAGTCTTTGTTAAGTTATTTGTCTGAATTGGGGGGGCATTGGGCATGGGGCATTGGGCATTGAATATTAGTTATTCTTTTTCCCTCATCTCCCTCACTCCACATCCCAAATTTAAAATTGTATTAGACCCTACTTGACAAGGTACACGTTATAGCTTACCTTCGTTCGCAAACAGTATTTTTGCATAAACTTATGTTTTACTCAGTACAAACACGCTCCCCTCGTTACCTCTGCCGATCCGCAGATCGTTATCTATATAGGTGATATCTAACCAGCCTTGCTGTTTATCACTCTTGATTGCAAAATCAATCCCCGGAAATTTTCTACCTGCTTCAATTTGTTGGATAAAAGTTACCGGAGAATTGTATTCTATTAAACGTTGTAAGCCGATAATAGAGCGCTCAAATTTCACTTGGACACGCTGACCTGAAACTGGCTCAAATTTTGCAGCAACGCTGACTAATCCTTCCAAAAAAGGTAAGCCATAAATCTCAGCTATGTTGTAAACACTGGCAGTATCTACCCGGATACACTGATAGATTTGACCCAGTTTGCACAAAGGTAAACGATCTAAGTTTAAAAGAGCCTTGCTAGTGGTGTATAGTAATCGCCAATTGCCATCTAGCAAATTGTTAGCTTCTACCGGGCGGGGTGTAGGATTAAAATCTTCTAAATTGGCGATCGCTGCTAAGATAGCCTGTTTCTGTGATTGGGTCGCCAGTAGACCGCGATTTGTACCAGCGATCGCATCTATTAGAGCCGCTTTTCCCATCATCGCCTGTCACCTCAAAAATCAGTCCTTTCCATCAGCATAAACAAGATATTCATGACCTATGTGTAGTGCCATAAAAATTACTAATAATCGCTTGACCTAAGCGATATGCCTATTAAATAAAAAATTTCTATCTGAATGCGGATTTATCAACTAAAGGGTTGAAAGGATAACTAAATTAATCCGTGTCAAGTGATAGACTCTAAATGTCAACTTACGTAAACCTTTTCTTGTCCTCCTCGATATGTTGAACTCTCCATTACGTGAAGTACCCCGTAATCAGCGAGCCGATGTCATCCCCTTAAAGCAAGAGTCCTCTTTATTGGACTGGTTGCAAACCAACGGTAGGATCATCACGCGTGACGTTCACGAACCGGATTTTCAAGATGACGAAGAAGAAATAGACTCCCTAATGGGTGTAGAAGATGGAATTGGCTACGACCTGGATGATGATGACGATATAGGAATCGCCGAGGATTAGCCTTTTCAGGCTAGGGACTTGGTAGTATCCCTAGTTCCTGGTATTCAGTTTTATAAGTGTGGAGTGAAGGGAAACTTCTGTGGACGCTAAATTATCTCCTGAGCAAGGATTAAACATTTCTGGAATCGTTCTAGCCTCTTTATTAGCTGTAGGGCTATGTACAACAGCATTTTTCTTAGATTCGATGGCCAATAGGCTACCCTGGCAAAGTGTGTCGTTAACCCTGCCACTAATTTTGTGTGCGCTGGGTTCAGGTGCCGTGGGCTATTGGGTAATACCCCTACTTCAAGCACTCAAAACTGGACAAATAATCCGCGAAGATGGGCCCCAAGCTCATTTAAAAAAGGCAGGCACCCCAACAATGGGCGGTATATTTTTTATACCTGTATCTGTGCTGCTTGCCTGTATATTGTCTAACTTTTCTAAAGAGGTGCTTGCAGTTTCGGCTTTGACAATCAGCTATGGATTGATTGGCTGGCTCGACGATTGGCAAATTCTGCGCCGTAAATCAAATAAAGGTATATCTCCCCGAACGAAACTGGCTTTGCAGGTAAGCTTTGCGGCTGTGTTTTGTCTATGGCTGATGTTTAATCAACCTTCTAATATTACAAATATTGCTTTGCCTTGGGTGAGCTTCACACTACCCTTAGGATTCCTATTTTGGCCTTTAGCAGGTTTTGTGTTAGTTGCAGAAAGTAATGCGACTAATTTAACAGATGGTATTGATGGTTTGGCAGCAGGAACAGTAGCGATCGCACTTTTGGCTTTAGGTGCTTTAGTCGCGCCTACAGCACCAGGGTTAATGGTTTTCTGTGCTGCTTTAAGCGGTGGGTGCTTAGGTTTCTTAGCCCATAATCGTAATCCAGCCCGCGTTTTCATGGGAGATACCGGTTCTTTAGCACTAGGCGGCGCTTTAGCGGCTGTAGCACTATTGACAAACACCTTAGTAGCTCTGTTCATTCTCAGTGGTATCTTCTTCGTAGAAACTCTTTCAGT
Organism: Nostoc sp. NZL; assembly: GCF_015714705.1. NCBI lineage: Bacteria > Bacillati > Cyanobacteriota > Cyanophyceae > Nostocales > Nostocaceae > Nostoc > Nostoc sp. NZL. Next base: position 23,804 of record NZ_WBKL01000208.1, read on the forward strand.
GATGGCGCAGGTAAGTTATTACAAAGCCACCAAAGGCCCTGATGGCAAAGGCAAGCGCCTCTTCAAAATGGCACCCTTACACCATCATTTAGAACTGACTGGCTGGTCAGAATTGCAAGTGGTTGGAGTATTCTATGTCATCGCTGCTATATTGGCTGCCATCTGCTTGGCGTAGGCGCAGCCAGCCGCAGGCATCGCTCCATTCTGAATCGTTTAAAAAACTGCTCGAATACAAAATGACAACTCCCACATCTTCAGGGAGTTGTTTGTTTTATACAGAAAATTTATGAGTTTCTGATTTCATGCTGGAAAGTTTGACACTTGATACCGACTGATATCATGTCCGCCTAATTAGTTATAATTCCCGCATCTGTGCAAAAAGCGCAAAAGCCTCTTTCCCCCTGCCCCCTGCCCCCTGCGGTCTAAATGATAAGTCTTTAACCGGACACGATATGAAGGGCTGCTTATTTACCACTTGAGGTTTTTTGAATTATCAATTAATAATAGTTGTTTACATACTCCATAACCCGATTCTTCCCTGTTCGCTTTGCCTCAAGCATCGCTTGATTTGCCCGATCTAGAAAATCCTTAACCGTAATCCCTGGTTCTGATACAGCTATTCCAAAAGAAGCAGTAATGCTTTCGAGAATACGATCGCCGTCCTTCAATTGCATTTGTTCAATATCTATCCTGAGTTGTTCTACTCGCTTTCTGAGGGTTTCCAGCGTCATATTAGGCATCACAATCACAAATTCTTCACCACCCCATCTGCAAGGAATATCAAAAGAGCGAATAGATTTTAACAGCAGCTTTGCTAATCCTTGGAGAACAATGTTGGCAGTTACGTGCCCATAGCGCGAGTTGTAGGATTTGAAGTTATCAATATCAAGGAAAATAACACTAAGAGGTTGTCCCAACCTTTCAGCTTCGGCTAGCCTCTGTTCCGTTATGCTTTGCATATAGCTTTGATTGAATAGTTGGGTCATCCCATCCCGCAAGCTATCATGGGTTAGACGTTGTTTGATCGATAGATTATTCAGTGCAATACCTAATGTTCTAGCAATAATCTCAGTAATTTGTTGAGCTTCTGGACTGATTTCTTCAAGCGTATCGATGTGTAAGATTCCAACTACTTCGCCTTGTCCAAACAATGGAACACACAAATGTGTGCCGCTAAGAGGCTGTATTAAGTGACTGCACATTAGTCCTGAATTATTATGGGGCGATAAAAGGTTTAATTTTCCTCTCCGCAATGCCCAACAATCGGATAATGAAAATATTTCTTTACTGCTTCTTTGACCTCCCCAAAAACTATTCATCTGAACATAATTCTTGGAATTAGCAATTATATAGATAGAACCACTCATCTTAGGAAATAGCTTAGAACACGTTAAAGCGACCACTTGATACATCTCATCTTCAGACTCGCAGGAATAAAGCATATCCGCCATATCTGAGAGATAGATAAGTTCTCGTTTTTTTGCCTCTAATTCCAGTGCTTTTTCTTCTAACTGCCGATTTAAATCAGTTAGCGATCGCTGTGCTTCTATAGATTCTGTAATGTCGATACTGATCCCACCAATACGGTAAGCGCCCGTTGCGTAATCGTTAAACGGAAACTTAAACGATAGCCAGTAGCACGGCTGATCATGACCAGGCATCTTTACCTCTTCAATCAGCCTTAAGGGGCGTACAGTCCTCAAAACGACTTGATCGTTTTCCATTACCCGTCGCGCCTCTTCTGGATCTGTCAAAACTTCACTATCTGTTTTTCCCACCCATTCTTGGGGATTTACCGAAAATCTAGACTGTATTTCCTGGTTGTAGTAGAGCATTCTGGATTGCTCATCTTTGATATAGGCTAGAAATGGCCCCTGATCTAGGAATAGCCGTTGCATCTGCTGGCTGCGTTGAAGTTCGCGGGTATCTTCTTGAGATTTCGCGATCGCCTCTACAATTTGATAAGCGGTTGGCATCATGTAGAGTAAAGCAGACAAGGAAACAAACGCCATTACATCAAGTACACCTAAGTGCAACAGCGACACTACCGAATGTGGTTCAAAGATCGCCAGAAGGTGATGAAATCCGCAAAATAGTACGAATCCACCTGATAAGAAAAAGGCTAGCCAAAACTTAGAAGGGATAGTTGCCTTAGTTTTAGCAAAGAAAACCCCTATTACTGTAGGGATGCCAAAGTATGAAAATGCAGTAATGCTGTGAGCAATTATGCAATTCCAGTAAATAGGCTCCATTGTTGACCTGATATTAATATTTCGTCCGATTCACTATAATTCTGGGTAGCCTGAAAATGTAAGCATAGAAAGGATGATTTCACTGCCTCATGCCTTAGTTTTACCTGATTCAGCAAGAAGGCTTACACTGAACTGTCAGGTCAGTGTAGCTAGTTCACAAAAGTTATCATGGTAACTTTTTGAAAGGCTGCTTATTTCACTTCCTTACAAACCTGACTTACCAAGTGAGTGAGTTCGGGCAAAATCAGTTTTTCCATTGCCAGGCGCACAGCATTACTGGAACCAGGAAGCGAGAAGATTAATTTATTTTGATAAACACCAGCAACAGCGCGAGAAGCGATCGCCCGCGAACCAATTTCTTGATAACTTAAAAAACGAAATAACTCACCAAATCCCGGTAAGGTTTTCTCTAATAACTTCTCAATAGCATCGTAGGTGGTATCTCTTGGTGCAATACCTGTACCACCACTGAAAATTACAGCATCCAAATTTGAGCTTTTACCCAGATTTTCTATCTGCCCTTGAATTTGTGTTGGTTCATCTTTGATAATCGTGTAGGCTCCTATAGCATGATTTGCACCAAGGAGTAACTGCTGAATTAGCTGGCCACTTTTGTCTGTTTCCAAAGTGCGTGTATCGCTGACAGTAACCACAGCACAAGTTACCTTAATTCTAGACGAGTCTGGGTGGGGTTGTGGCATTGTAGGTCAGTCATGAACTTTTGATCGTGGATAATTGGAGATGGCGAATGGCGCATTGGGCATGACAATAATTACCGATGGCCCAATGCTCTATGCCTTATGCCCTATGCCTCATTTTTGCTCAGTCCCAGATCGTTTTCTTCAGCATACCGCTCCATGAAGCGCATAAAGCGCTCCCATTCTTGGGCAGATTTCATCACGTAAAGTGCTTCTAATGCTTCCGGTTTACCGTTGATAAATTTAGCTTTAACTTCACGGGTAATTATCTCCCCTTCTTCGTCAATCAGGTACATCCCCGTAATATCTTCGGTGCTACCTTGATCTAAAATCTTAGGATTCGTAAAAATAAATGTCGCTGTACCACTGTCGCCAGTGCGCGATCGCGTCAAGCGCACCTCTGGAGTTACTTCTTCGTCAAGACCTTTAGAAAACTGGATTTTCGCCATGATGAATGAATTTAAACTTTTGTGATGGTTAATTTAATATTCTCTCATCAATTAGAACACCACGGTCTAGAGGCTACTGTTATTCATTTTCTAGTGTATATACTTAAATTGCTTCTTTTTCAAGTAACAAAGTTACGGGGCCATCATTTTCAATTGTAACTTGCATCATTGCACCAAATTGACCTGTTTCCACCTGCAAACTGCTAGCTTTTAGCTTGGCAACAAAACGATTATACAAATCTTCTGCTGATTGGGGAGCGGCTGAACGGTCAAAAGAAGGACGGCGACCTTTGCGACAATCACCATAAAGGGTAAACTGACTGACTACCAACAAATCACCGCCAATTTCGTGTACAGATTTTTGCCAGCGATCGTCTCCTTGTTGGTCAGGAAACAGCCGTAATTCTAAGCACTTACGCACCATCCAGTCGATTTCAGCATCAGTATCGGTATTGGCTATACCTACGAGCAAATTTAGCCCCCGCCCAATTTTGCTGATAATTTCACCATTAACTGTAACTTGAGATGATTTGACTCGCTGGATAACAACGCGCATTTTAACTAATTCGTAATTCGTAATTATTGGCGAAACACTCGCGCGTAAACGCAGGGGAGTGAGGAAGCGATGTCTACAACGGGCTACGCTTACGGTATTCTCTCATTTTCATTGCTCAAAATCGATGGCGGAGCCATTGGGAATGCATTCCCAGGTGGAACCTGGGAACGAGTACGAATATTAAACTCCTAACTCCTAACTTTTGTACAGACGTGATTAATCGCGTCTCTCCTAACTTTTATTTGCCAAATCCTTTACCGCGAGAGGTTGAAGGTAGACAAATGCAGTTTTCGAGTTGAGTAATTAAAGCTTCGCGATCCAAATTTTGACCAATCAGCACTAGCTGATTTTTCAATTGACCTTGCCATTCATCATCATCCAAGGTGAAGCGTTTACCGCAAAGGTGGAAAATATGACGCTTCGGACTTTCATCAAACCACATAATCCCCTTCGCTCGGAAGATATTTGAGGGTAGCTGGTTATCTAAGAAATACTGAAACTTCCTAATAGAAAAAGGCTTATCACTTTGGAAAGAGATGGAAGTAAAACCATCATTTTCTAAATGGTCAGAATGATGGTGGTGATGGTGGTCATGGTCATGATGATCGTGACCGCATGTGGAGTGATCGTGATCATCATGATCGTGATGTTCATGATCGTGATGGTCGTGTTCATCCACCACTGTGTCAAAATATTTATCAGACTCAAACAGACCAACACTGAGAATTAACGGAAGTGGCACTTGCGATCGCGTGGTGCGGAGAATTCTCGCTCCTTCCTTAACTTCGTTAATTTTTGTTTCTAACTCATTCAAAGTGGCTTCATCAACCAAATCAGTCTTGTTCAGCACAATTACATCACCATAGGCAATCTGGCTGTATGCTGCCTGAGAGTTAAATAAATCTAGGCTGTAATTTGCCGCATCTACTACGGTAATAATCGAATCTAAACGAGTTAAATCTCGCAATTCTGTACCCAGAAATGTTAAAGCTACTGGTAGCGGATCTGCCAATCCAGTTGTTTCTACTACTAGATAATCTAGATTTTCTTGGCGTTCTAAAACTTTGTAAACTGCATCTACCAAATCATTATTAATAGTGCAGCAGATACAACCATTATTTAGCTCCACCATGTTCTCACCAGTGGAAACAATTAGCTCGTTATCGATGCCAATTTCGCCAAATTCATTCACTAGAACAGCGGTTTTTAAACCCTGTTGGTTGTTGAGGATATGATTGAGTAAAGTCGTCTTGCCACTACCTAGGAAACCCGTAATAATTGTTACTGGCATTCCTTGTTTGGGCGTATCCATTGCCGAAGATTCGGGTGTAACTGCTGATTGCATAGCGCTGTTATCAAATAGTCAAAAAATAGTAATGTAGCGCAGATAGTCCAGAAAACACTAGCATAGGGATGCTGGACTGTCATCCCAGCTGCTTTACCCTATTATTACGTATCTCCTTATTTCAGCATTACTCTGTTATGACCCTAACCCTTTACAATACCCTCACCCGTCGTCAAGAACCGTTTGAAACAGTCGAACCAGGCAAGGTTAAGATGTATTACTGCGGCGTGACGGTGTACGACTACTGCCATTTGGGTCATGCGAGAGCTTGCATTGTTTGGGACGTAATCCGCCGATACCTCCAGTTTATCGGCTATGAAGTGCGATATATCCAAAATTTTACCGATATTGATGACAAGATTCTCAATCGAGCCTGTGTTGAACATTCATCAATGGAAGCTGTAGCCGATCGCTTTATCAAAGCATATTTTGAGGATATGGCGCGGCTGGGAATCAAAGAAGCTGATGAATATCCCCGCGCTACCCATACGATGAATGGCATTCAGCGGTTAATTCATGAATTGGAAAATAAGGGTTTTGCTTACCCTGCTGACGGCGATGTGTATTATGCAGTACGGCAGTTTGCTGAGTATGGCAAGCTTTCTGGACGCAAGTTAGAAGATATGCAAGCCGGGAAAAGCGATCGCGTCAACGTAGAAGATCCAGAATATCAGAAAAAGAAAGATCCCTTTGATTTTGCCTTGTGGAAAGCAGCAAAACCAGGAGAACCTGCTTGGGAGTCACCGTGGGGCGCAGGTCGTCCAGGGTGGCACATTGAATGCTCGGCAATGGTGCGCGATCGCTTGGGCGATACCATAGATATTCATGCTGGTGGTGCTGACTTAATTTTTCCTCATCACGAAAACGAAATTGCCCAATCTGAGGCTGTCACAGGAAAACCCCTGGCGCGTTACTGGTTGCATAACGGCATGGTGAAAGTAGATGGTGAAAAAATGTCCAAATCTTTGGGCAACTTTATCACTATTCGAGAATTACTGGATCGAGGAGTTGACCCGATGGCAGTGCGGTTGTTCGTGCTGACCGCTCAATATCGCACACCCATAGATTTTACAGACGAAGCGATCGCCGCAGCAACCAACGGTTGGCACACCATTAAAGAAGGTTTACTCTTCGGCTACCAATACGGCAAACAACTAGGCTGGGGAGTGGGAACTGCTCCACTACTCGCTGAAACTGTTGAACGCTTTCAAGAAACTGTGAATAACGACTTTAATTTTCCTGGTGGGTTAACAGTTCTGTTTGAATTAGCCAAAGAGCTGCGCCGTGAGGGAAATATTATTGTGCATGAAGGGAAAACCGAAACTTCCCCTGATGAGTTACAGCATCAATGGCAAACTCTTGTCACATTGGCTGGAGTTTTGGGTTTAGAAGCCGAGATAGAAGCTGAAACTGACAAGAGTAGTGGTTTAAGCGATGCGGAAATTGAAGCGAAAATTCAGCAAAGGCAAGAAGCACGTAAAGGCAAAAATTTTGCCGAAAGCGATCGCATTCGTGACGAACTCCAAGCAGAAGGTATTACGCTAATTGATAGCCGTGATGGTACACGCTGGCACCGAAATTAAATTTTAAATTCTTATGTGGATTACTCTAAAAAAAGCGATCGCTAGTTTCGATATTCCTGCTGATTGGATCGGTATCAGAGCCGTAAAGGAGACTTCTACAACTCGTTCAGTCCGTGACGGCTTACCCCAGGTAAATGGCAAATCCTTCACTATAGGAGCCATGCTGGAAGTTTTGGTAAATGGTTGTCTGGGTTATGCAGCAACTAACTCGCTGGAACTGTCTTCCCTACAAGCTGCTGCCCAAACAGCTTATAAACAGGCACTAGCGGCCACTGAATGGTGGATACATCCCTTCCGTGAAAGTGAGCGCCCGAAAGTGGTTGGTGAATATAAATCTCCATTCCTTGAGCCATTAGATGCTTTGAGTCCTGGAGAAATCAACGATTTACTGGTTCGGATTTGCCAAACGCTGAAAGTTGACGACAAGATTGTGCAAACTATAGCCAGTGCTAGCACCATTGAGAGGGAGTCTTGGTTTATTAGCAGCAACGGCTCAGAAGTCTATCAAAAAACTCTATCTATAGGCACTCATTATGGAGCCACCGCCCAAGATGGGGTGGTTGTACAGCAACGCAGTAACAATGGTTCTCAGGCAAACTGTTATCAAGGTGGATTAGAACTTTTAAAACAAGAAAACTTATGGCATCGGGTGCGGCAAATTGGCGAACAAGCAGTAGAACTCTTGACAGCAGAGGAATGTCCTAGCACCCGTACCAATTTAGTTTTAGCCCCAGATCAAATGATGCTGCAAATCCATGAAAGTGTCGGGCATCCTCTAGAAATTGACCGAATTTTGGGAGATGAGCGTAATTATGCTGGGGGTAGCTTCGTTAATAAAAGTGATTTTGGCAACCTAGTATATGGTTCGCCGCTGATGAACATTACTTTTGATCCCACCGTGCCTGGTGAATTTGCTAGCTATGGCTTTGATGATACCGGTGCTGTAGCAACGCGGGAGTATTTGGTTAAAGAAGGTGTACTCCAGCGAGGTGTAGGCAGTCTGGAGAGTCAAGCAAGAGCAGGTGTACCAGGAGTTGCCTGTGCCCGTGCTTCTTCATGGAATCGACCTGCGATCGATCGCATGGGTAACTTGAATTTAGAACCTCTAAACGCCAGCTTTGAAGACATTATTGGCGGGATAGAACACGGCGTTTACATGGAATCTAACCGTTCTTGGTCAATTGACGATCGCCGCTACAAATTTCAATTTGGTTGCGAGTACGCTAAATTAATTGAAAATGGTAAACTCACCAAAACCCTCCGCAATCCTAACTATCGCGCCACAACACCAGAGTTTTGGCACAGCTTAATCCAAGTAGGAAATGCTGACAACTGGCAAATGTATGGTACTCCTTATTGTGGTAAAGGAGAACCAAATCAGGCTATTTGGGTAGGACATGGTTCACCTGTTTGTGTATTTGCTAATGTCGAAGTTTTTGGTGGAGGAACTTGAAAAAGTGCTAATTGCAAAGTTAGGAGCGGAGAATGTCCGGCTTCGCTCCTAACTCTCATCCCCTCTCTTTATTTCCCTATTAATATTTAATATCCATGAAAATTGAGGAATTATCTGCGTTAGAAGTCAGCTTTAATCAACTGATTGAAACTCTGCTGATTAAAAAAGGCGAAAGTGAACAATTCACTGTAAAACTCAGCAGTGAAAGAAGTCAATTTATTCGTTTTAATCATGCAAAAGTGCGCCAAACTGGTTGTGTTGCTGATGGTTGGATCGAACTGACTTTGATGGCAGATCAGCGTAGCAGTGTTCGGCAGTTTCCCTTTACTGGAAATTGGGACGTAGATTGGCAGTTAGCATATGCCGCTTTGCAAGAACTACGTGACGAACTTATTCTATTACCCATCGATCCATATCTAGTTTTGCCATCAGGAAATAATTCCAGTCGAGAAGTACATTCTGGGAATTTATTAGCGGCGGAAGCAGTAGTACCAACTCTGCTAGAATTAGTTGCTGAATTGGATTTTACAGGGATCTATGCAGGGGGAGTAGTAGTTAAAGCTTATGGTGATTCCAACGGACAAAAACACTGGTTTGCTACTGATTCTTTTACCTTAGATTATTCTTTATTTTCTACCTCTGGACAAGCAGTTAAGGGCACATTTGCAGGAAGTGATTGGGATGAATCTGCTTATATAGCCAAAATCGGCGAAGGCAAAAAGCAACTCGAATTGCTTTCTCGCCCAGCGAAAGAATTGCCGCGGGGACAATACAAAACTTATTTTGCACCTGCTGCTGTTGCAGATTTATTATTAATGCTTTCTTGGGGAGCAGTCAGCGAAGCTGATATCCAACAAGGAAATAGTGCTTTAGCTGCTTTATCGCGTCAAGAAAAACAACTGTCTCCAAGATTTAGTTTGAAAGAAAACTTTCATCGGGGATTAGTGCCGCGATTTAATGAATTAGGAGAAATAGCAGCACCGGAGTTACCTGTAATAGAAAAAGGACATTTGGTAAATACTTTGGTGAATTCTCGGACTGCTAAGGAATATCAAAAAATTGCCAACGGTGCTAATAGTTCAGAGACTTTACGAGCGCCAGAAGTGAGTACTGGAAATTTAGTATTTGAGCAGATTCTTCCGAGTTTAGATACAGGATTATATGTATCGAATTTACATTACTTGAATTGGAGCGATCGCCAAACTGGTAGAATCACAGGTATGACCCGTTATGCTTGTTTTTGGGTAGAAAACGGAGAAATTATTGCTCCCATTGAAAACTTACGTTTTGATGAAAGTCTCTATCGCTTCTGGGGAGAAAACTTAGTAGCTTTGACAGATTTTCAAGAATTCATTCCCGAAGTAGGTACATATGATAGTCGTCAACTTGGAGGTAGTTTAGTTCCAGGTATGCTGGTAGAAGATTTTACTTATACCCTGTAATTAGATATTAAATTGCGTCAATGGGTAGGTGTTGGCGTAAGCTAAAATTTTAAACCTATTCAGAGGTAGATTTAGCTTCGAGTATAGAAACGCAAAAGTCTTCTTTGATAAAAATTGCTGGGTTAAGCAATAGCGAAACCCAACCTATAATTTTTCCCCATCTCTCGTTAAAACTCCTATCTTTTTTTGCCAGGAGGTGAATTGCGTTGTGTGAGGTTATCAATTTGCAATTGTTGTCGTCCGTTGGTGATAATTCGCAACATATCCTTAAGATCCTGCTCAATATTTCCCAGGATGCCATCGGCGTATGCATCAGCCCCATCTTCAATTTCTTGAGCGTGAGCGATCGCAGTTTGTCGCATTTGGTCTAACTCTTGCTGACAAGCATACCGCTTACGGTCCATCTCGGCGAGGGTTTCTTGCATTATTGCTTCACACTCTTGTTGCACTTGTCGCCGCAGTTGTTCAGCTTCTTGTTCTGCTTGGTGAATAATATCGCTTTCAGCTAAAATTTGCGCTCTTTTTGCTTGCGCGGCCTCAACAACCTGCTGTCCATACTCTTCCGCTTCCAGGAGAATTTCGTCCTTTTGGTCGAGGATAGCTGCTGCTTCTTGAAAAAGTGATGGTAAGGCAAGCCGGATGTAATCAAGCTGATCCAGTAGCTTTTCTTCATCTATGAGAGTGCGTCCCGTCAGCGGAATCCTGAGACTAGAGAGAACCATTTCCTCTAGACGGTTGAGTTCCTGCTGAATATCTATGCTTCCCTCTCCACTGAGATACTCTTGAGGGGGGGGATTGCTTCCGTTGAGATTGGGTTCAACATTGGAGATTTGTGATTGTAGCATTGGTATATATCTAGGGCAATGTGTGGGGGAACGAGATGATCGATAGAGCCACCAAACCTTGCAATCTCTTTTACCACACTACTACTTAAAAAACTATACTCATTTGAGGTTGCAAGAAAAACTGTTTCTATTTGGGTAGAAAGAGTTTTATTGGTGTGAGCCATTTGCAGTTCCACTTCAAAATCTGACACAGCCCGTAAACCCCGCAGCAAAACTTGTGCTTGTCGCATTTGGGCATAGTTAACGGTAAGACCATCAAAGCTGTCTACATCTACATTAGGTAGATGTTGTGTAGAAAGACTGATCTGATCTAGCCGTTGCTGCACGCTAAAAAGTGGCATTTTGTTGGGGTTCCGCAGTACAGCGACAATTACCCGCTCAAACAGCCGACTACCGCGCTGAATGAGGTCAAGGTGTCCCAAGGTGATGGGGTCGAAGCTACCAGGATAAATAGCAATCACAATTTTAGATATATCAAAGTTGTTTAGGTGATTATATCGAAACTCTTTTGTGTAACTTACTCAAATCTACCATCTTGCGCTCTGAGTAAGGATGCTAAACTCAATTGTTTTGGTGGTACAAGTTATGCTCAACTAGGCGTTAGGAACTAGACTCCTAAATATGGATACTGGTTTTTTACCTATGTCCCCACAATTTTGTGGAGAATTGAAGTGCAGTTCCAGTATTCAAGACCAAAGAAACTCCGTACTTAGCAAAGTGCGCGGGTAGTTAACGAACTTTTCTAGGTAATTTTTCATGGCACTGGATTTTTCCACCTTGCCTTTGGCGTTTCAATTTACTTCTCCAGGACCGATTCTGGTGAAAATAGGGCCATTAACTATCCGCTGGTATGGCTTATTGATTGCCACAGCAGTGTTAATTGGCGTAATCCTTTCCCAGCATTTGGCAAAGCGTCGTAATGTTAATCCTGAGTTGCTAGGCGATTTGTTCTTTTGGTTGTTGATTGGAGCAATTCCTGGCGCACGGCTATATTACGTTTTCTTTGAGTGGCCAAAATATGCCCCAACTCCAGGAAAAATCTTTGCTATCTGGGAAGGAGGTATTGCCATTCATGGAGCAATTCTTGGTGGCGTTTTGGCTGCGTTAATCTTTGCCAAAATTAAGCAGGTTTCTTTCTGGCAACTAGCAGATTTAGTAGCGCCTTCGCTGATTTTAGGGCAGGCGATCGGGCGTTGGGGCAATTTCTTTAATTCTGAAGCTTTTGGCGATCCTACTAATTTACCTTGGAAACTGTATATTCCACCAGACCATCGTCCTCTAGAATATGCGAGTTTTGATTACTTTCATCCCACCTTCCTGTACGAATCTCTATGGGATTTAGCGGTGTTTGCACTGCTCATAACGTTGTTTTTCCGGTCTTTATCCGGTAAGCCACGTTTGAAGGTAGGCACGCTGTTTCTAGTTTACTGGCCAGCCTACAGCTTAGGACGCTTGTGGATCGAAGGTTTTCGCACTGATAGCTTGATGCTGGGACCGTTACGGATGGCACAAGTAGTCAGTAGTCTAGGAATTTTATTTGGATTAGCTGGATTAGCTTGGCTTTACTTACTCAAACGCCCTTTACCCGATGTAGTTCCTACTCCTAAGGGAGATGGGGAGATGAGGGGATGAGGAAGTAGGGGGAGCAGGGGAAGTAAAGAATAACTAATGCCCAATGCTCAATATTCAAAAAATAAAAAATGCCCCAGAGTATTCTCTAGGGCTTAACCAGGGTGCATCTACCATTACTCTCTACTAGGGAAAGAGGGTGAATCCGGAAAGATACTGAGAAAATATCAAAAAAGTTTTTTGAGGGATTGCCGTGTGTTCTTCTAAAAGTGAATATACAGAAAACCTGAGTTATGATAAAACACTATATGCCATAGAACCGTCTGTGTATATTGTCGGAGCAGGTCCTGGAGATCCTGATTTATTAACGGTGAAGGCGCAGAAGCTACTGGCTGTTGCTGATGTGATTTTATTTGCTGATTCTTTAGTACCTGAACAGATTTTAGAACTTTGCCGAAAAGATGCGGAAATAATTAGGACTGCTAATCAGACTTTAGAAGAGATTTTGTCAATCATGATCGATAGGGTGCGATCGCAGCACAAATCTCTAGTCCGTCTCCATTCTGGCGATCCTAGTCTCTACAGCGCCATCCACGAGCAAATGCACCTCCTCGCAGAGGCAAATATTCCTTTTGAAGTCATCCCAGGTATCAGCGCTTTTCAAGCCGCTGCTGCCAAACTCAAAGTAGAACTGACTGTCCCCGGTTTAGTCCAAACCATCATTTTGACCCGCATCAGTGGACGTACAGAAGTCCCCGCTACCGAAGAATTAGCTACTCTTGCAGCACATCAGGCTAGCCTCTGCTTATATCTCAGTGCGCGTCATGTTGAAAATGCCCAAGCCAAACTACTCGAACATTACCCAGCCGAAACCCCTATTGCAATTTGCTTTCGCATCGGATGGCCCGATGAAAAAATCAAGGTTGTCCCCCTGAATGAAATGGCAGACTGCACTCATAAAGAAAAACTAATCCGCACTACACTTTATATAATTAGTCCAGCCCTCTCAACAGCAAAAGGGCGATCGCGTTTATACCATCCCGAACATAGTCATCTATTTCGCTCATCTCATAACTAAATGTTGGGCATGGCGCATTGGGCATTGAAAAAATACAAAGGGGCAGGGTGCTGCTCTTGCAGAGGGAAAACTCTTCTCCCTTGCTTCCCTACATCTCCCCATTGCCTCACCTAACGATAAACTTAACAATGTGAATAAAATCCCAAATCCCAATTCGGTATTATGCCATTAATTAAAGTGCAAACTTCTGCATCGGCTCCTCAAAAAGCTGAAATTGAATCAATGCTTTTAAACCTATCAGCCAAGTTAGCGAAACATTTGGGAAAACCAGAATCCTATGTAATGACTGCTTTTGAGCCAGGAATTCCTATGACTTTTGCAGGGAATACAGAACCAGTTTGCTACATTGAAATTAAAAGCATCGGCACAATGAAGCCAGATCAAACCGCAGCAATGAGTCAGGACTTTTGCCAGCAGATTAACCAAACTCTAGGTGTGCCGAAAAATCGAATTTATATAGAATTTGCAGACGCTAAAGGTGCAATGTGGGGCTGGAACGGCACAACCTTTGGGTAATTTCCCGTCTTCTTTGGTCAAGTCTAAGTTAATCTCGCAGGTGTAGGATAGAGATCCTACATCAACTCTTGATTTTTTATGTCTGCTACGCCTTTTGTATCTCAAGTTGAGTTACACAACCCAGCAAAATCAGAATTAATTCCCCCTCTTCTCGGTGCTTCTCTTACGGAGTTAAGTGCTTGGGTGGAGCAGCAAGGACAACCTACTTACAGAGCAAAGCAGCTGCATGAATGGATCTATGACAAGGGAGTGCGATCGCTAGCTGATATTTCTGTCTTCTCCAAGCAATGGCGTGCACAAGTAGCAGAAATCCCCATTGGGCGTTCAACTTTACATTACCGCTCTGAAGCACCCGATGGCACAGTCAAATATCTTTTGCGATTAGCAGACGATCAAGTTATTGAAACTGTTGGTATCCCCACCTTTGCAGAAAGGGGAGAAGGCCCAAAAGCCCGTTTGACAGTTTGCGTTTCTACTCAGGTGGGTTGCCCAATGGCATGTGATTTCTGCGCTACTGGTAAGGGAGGCTACAAGCGCAACCTAGCACGGCATGAAATTGTCGATCAGGTGTTAACTGTGCAAGAAGATTTTCAGCAACGGGTTAGTAATGTCGTATTCATGGGACTAGGTGAACCGTTGTTGAATACTGAGAATGTCCTAGCAGCCCTGAAATCCCTGAATCAAGATATCGGTATTGGGCAGCGATCGCTTACAGTTTCTACAGTTGGTATTCGTGATCGCATTCGTCAGTTCGCGCAAAACAATTTGCAAATCACTCTCGCTGTTAGTCTCCACGCACCCAACCAAGCGCTGCGGGAAAAACTCATCCCCAGCGCCCGCGCCTATCCTTTAGAAGATTTGTTGGCTGAATGTCGAGAATATGTAGAAATCACTGGACGCCGCGTTACCTTTGAATATGTTCTCCTTGCTGGTGTCAACGATTTACCAGAACATGCATTGGAACTTTCAAAATGTATGCGAGGATTTCAAAGTCATGTGAATTTGATTCCTTACAATCCTATCCAAGAAGTGGATTACAAACGCCCCAACCGCGATCGCATTCAAGCATTTGTGAACGTCCTTAAGCAGCAAAATACTGCTGTTAGTGTCCGTTATTCCCGTGGTTTAGAAGCCGATGCGGCTTGTGGACAACTGAGAGCAAGTAAGAATTAAACCTCTTGCAGACAATTTTATGAATAAACATGGAACCGCAGATAAACACAGATGTCTCCTGAGAACTGATCTCTGTTTATCTATGGTGTAAAACCGCCTGAAATCCTTTTTTTAAACTATCTACCGCAGGTAGATGGATTACGGAAATCCGGCAAACCATGTAAAAAATTTGAATGTATAATTTGATTAAGATGCATATCTAAAAAACGAGATTTTTATGCAAAATCAAGATAATGCACTGAATATAAGCTTGATTTAGAAAGCTATTTTCAATGCACTGATATTTAGCTGTTTCAAGCCCCTGCCTTTATGTATAGGGCAATAATAATGTTGTCATTTTAAAGGTTTAGCGATCGCTAAACCCAACCTATAACAATTGAGGAAATAACTGCATGTTGAACCGCTTATTAATGGTTAAAGCATGGCTACTATTGATTGTGCTTGCCAAAGCTTTATCGATTAATTCTCCTGCCTATGCACAAATAATTCAGCCAAATCCTCAACAAACTGAGTCCTTTCAACAAAGAATGAGGCGACAACAAGAAGAGCGAAATCAGCAAACACAAGAGCAATTTAAGGAAACATGGCTACGGCTATACCTCCAGCAACCACAATTACAACAACAACTGAGAATACAACAGCAAGAATTTACACAACAACGACAAGAACTAAGACGCCAGCAACAACTGAGACTACAACAAGAAGAATTGACACGACAACGCCAAGATTTTACACGACAGCAACAACTAAGAATACAACAGCAACAACTCAGACAAGATCAACAAATTAGACAACAGCAAGAATTGAGATTACAAGAACAGAGACGACAGCAACAACTTAGACAACAGAAGGACAACCTGTGAAGTGTTCAAAGTTTATGATAAGTAACTTTATTATTAAAAATTAGAGAATATTTTCTCCAATTTTTAATTTTTAATTACTAGCGCTGCTGTGCATAAATTCCTGGTGCATAAGCCTCGATGACTTTGCCAGTGCGAGTGCAACTAATCATCAAGTAGTCACAACTAGGGCATTGTGTCCGAGTTAATTGACTATCAGAAATATAATAACGTTCTGCTTGGCAGCCGCAATTTGGGCAGTAAATTTTTTGTACTGTCTGCATTTTAAAACCCCTGGTTGTAACTATCTTTTATTTGGTCTTTTATTTGGGAAAACTGCCAGTTAAACTAGCAAAAATTTTGGTTTGACCTAACTTAACAAACGGCGCTAATATTGGCTGATTATTTTAAACAAAATTTCAGGTTTGAAAACTTTTTCATATCTCTATCTATTATCCTCTAATTTAAGTGATTTTACCCTCCTACTTTAGATACATAAATTAATTTTTAATTAAATACTGCTTAGTTATTTACTGATCCCTATGAGGAATGCCTTGAGAAAGCCTTATTTATAGTCATTTCAGACGAATACAAAAAAAGCCGTTCTTGTATTCAAAAATTAAAACCAGGAAATTACTGTATATTTAGTAACAAAATATTTATCTTAAGATTTAGTTAATATTCGCTAACAAGATTTATGAGATTAAATTGTGGTGAGATAATTTAATCAAAACTACCGCACTTATCAAAGACCGTAAATTTACGGTTTCTATACAGCTTAAATTCTCACAGACAACCTTAATTAAATCATCTGTAAGAGTGGAACTAGTAAACTATGGCAGAAGTTTACCTACCTTAAACAAGGGGATTTTGCCCCTTGTTTAAACCCCAAGTCTTGTTGAGATGGTAACTGGATTTACGCCGTGTTGTACTAATCTCCTCAAGCAGGATGAAAATAATCGTAAATTTCTTGAGCTAAACGCGGCCCGATTCCTGGAACCTCAGCGAGTTGTGGGGTTGTTGCTTGCCGAATATAATCAACTGAGCGAAAATGCCCTAGTAGCTGCTTTTGTCGATGATGTCCTAAGCCAGGAATTTCATCTAAACGCGATCGCTTCAATTTATCACTGCGTTGCTGACGATGGAAACTCACTGCAAATCGATGCGCTTCATCCCGCAACCGCCGCAACAATTGCACCCCTGGTTGTTCTGCATCAGTTGTCAAGGGTTTAGATTCTCCCGGTAAAAAAATCTCTTCTCGCTGCTTCGCTAAACTTACAACTCGCAAGTCTTCTAATAAATTCATCTCTTGCAAAACGGCGACAACTGATGATAATTGACCTTTACCGCCATCAATCATGATTAAATCAGGCCAATCTGGATTACCCAAACGTGACAACTGTGTATCTTCCCCATACTTGCGGAACCGCCGCCCAATAACTTCAGCAAGACTAGCAAAATCATCTGAATGTCCCGCCGTTACAGTGGGATTTTTTATTTTGTAGTGGCGATAGTGCTGTTTGGCGGGTAAACCGTCGATAAACACAACTTGGGAAGCTACAGCATTTGACCCTTGAATATGGGAAATGTCATAACCTTCGATGCGGTGGGGTACATCTGGTAAATCGAGAATGGCTGCTAAATCTTGCATTGCTTGGTGATTGCGATCGCCAAATTTTTGCATTCTTTGCAATTCATACTGGGCATTTCGCTCTACCATCTCAATTAATTCTGCCTTAGTTTGCCGTAAAGGAGTCAAAATTGTGACTTTTTTGCCTTTACGTTGAGTTAAGACATCTGCCAATATCTCGCCATCTGGTAAATCATGCTGCACCAAAATTTCTAAAGGTATTTCCACTGAGTCAGCAGTTTGGTAATGTTCTTCTAAAGCTCGTTGTAAAATAGCTCCCGGTTCTGCATGAGCATCCGCCACAAAGGCTAAACGTCCTACTAATTGCCCAGCGCGAATCTGGAATAGTTGAATACAGGCGTGCTGTTCGTTGGCTGCCAGTGCGATCGCATCTCGTGAAACTGTATCATCTGGTAAGGAAACTTTTTGGTCAGCCGTCAGCGACTTTAATCCAGAAATTTGATCGCGAATCCGCGCTGCTGACTCAAAGTTTAGCGCCTCAGCTGCTGCGTTCATCTGTTGAGTCAAAATATCAATCAGTTCCTGAGTTCGCCCTTGGAAGACCATCGCTATTTTTTGCACAATTTTGCGATATTCTTCTGGTGAAATCATCTGTTGACACACGCCCGGACAACGCCCTAAATCATAATTTAAGCAAGGACGGTCTTTAAAAAGTGGTTGAGGTCGTTGTCGCTGTGGAAAGATCCGCTTGCAGATGCGGACAATCTCTCGCAATAAACCAGCATCAGTATAAGGCCCGTAAAATTTATCCTTTTCTTTGCCAAATTGGCGTTTACGGGTAATAAAAATTCGAGGATAATCTTCTGACCAAGTGATGCAGAGATAGGGATATTTTTTATCATCTTTGAGCAGCACATTAAAGTATGGTTGGTGCTGCTTGATCAAATTGGCTTCTAGCGCTAGGGCTTCGGCTTCAGTATCAGTGACAATGAATTCAATTTCTGTCACCAACTTAACCATCGTGGCTATGCGTTCAGTCTTGTTGTAGCCATCTCGAAAATAGGAACGGACACGCGATCGCAACTTACGTGATTTACCTATATATATAATGCGATCGCTCCTGTCCCGCATGAAATAAACCCCCGGTTCCGGTGGAATTTCGGCTAGACGATTTTCCAGTCGTTCTGGCTCTTTAACCAGTGGTAAAATTTGAGTAGATATTGTCACAACCAAAATTAGGTAATCTTTCTCTATTTTAAGAAAAATTATTTTTTCGTGCCGATTTAACAGAGTTATTATCAAGTAAATATAAAGTAGGCAGGCTTTTAGTCCACACACAGAGAAGTCTATAGACGTTTCTGCGGCTTTCCCGCAGGGGGGCTTGGTTTCCGACCTAGTACAGCAAGCATGGCGTAAATCCAGCTACCATCTCAATTAACAAGGCTGGGGATACAATCCCCTTTTTAAATAAAACTATGTAACTTCTGCCACAGCGTACTAGATGCCCTGCTGTAAGCATCAACACTTTGGAGCAGACGAAAGTTTGTCTTCATTCCGCGGCTAGTACTGTCAGAATAAAAACTTGGCTTTTTGAATCTATAATTAAGATTTTAAAATCGATAAACTTTTCTTATTTGAAAATTCATTTTTATATACAAATTATTTTTTATTGATTTAGTTAAGCTTTTATTTTTATTATTAAAGTTAATTATTCTTTTAAATATCGATTATATAAATGTCATATAAAAATTGTTGTTGAACAATAATTCTGGCTTTTAGATGAACTTATAATGTTAAGCGATTTAACGGATTTAGTAAGTTAAATTTATGAATATGATTGGAAATATAGCAATTATAATAATTTCATTCAACAGCTAAACTATGAATTTGCAAGACTTTGAAGCCCAGTACCGGGAAGCTATGGCTGAAACGCTCAATGAGCTACAAACAGCAGTTTTGTTGTTGGCACAAGTACAACATAAAATTTCAAAGATTGGTAGTTCTATACAACATATTAGTGAGCGAGTTGAAGAGTTCATTGCAGAGCAAAAATCTGAATAAATGAACGCCCAACAGAAAAGTTTATCTGTGAAGACAAGTCAACTCTTCTTCGATTGTAAGTATAAGCTCCTTGAGTTTTAGAGGTTTAACAAAATAGCGGCGTGCGCCCAAACTCAGAGCTAGTTCTTGATCTGCTTTAAAAGCAAAAGCTGAAACTACAATGATAGGTATTTTTGACAAATCAGGTTTTTGCTGGACTTGTTTTAAGAGTGAATAACCATCAATATCTGGCAGTTTCAAGTCTAATAACATTAAATCTGGTTGAAATTTCTCTATAGTCGAGAAAAAAGCAGACCCTTCTGATAAGCTTTGGACATCGTACCCACAATAATTTAGATAGTCAGTCAGTAACAACCTATTGAGATAATGGTCTTCAACTAGCAAAACTCGTCTAACTTTGTGTGAGCGCAATGGCTGGTCTATATTGAATAATCGTGCTGTCATTGCTATCTATTATCTTATGTAAAAACCAACACTTTTTGCCATAAACTAGAACGGTAGTGCATTTAAACTATTAAACCAATAGAAATTTGGCTTATATAATCTAGTCAAAGATATTAATAAATTAAATTTAGAGGCACTCCAATACTTAATAATAGTATGCTTAAATATAATATTAATTAAATATTAATCTTTTCTTTACGAGATTTTTACAACTTATAGTATTAAATAAACTACTACTTTTAAA
The DNA here is from genome assembly GCF_015714705.1 of Nostoc sp. NZL. NCBI lineage: Bacteria > Bacillati > Cyanobacteriota > Cyanophyceae > Nostocales > Nostocaceae > Nostoc > Nostoc sp. NZL. Next base: position 43,942 of record NZ_WBKL01000208.1, read on the forward strand.
AATTGAACTGTCCAAGCTTTATGCGTGAAACTACTTAAGTAGTACTGTAATATCAAGCCCAGCTAATTACTTATCATTTATGATTGCGAGTGTAACGAAGTAAAACGTTCGCCTTTGGCATTCCCGTAGGCTAGCAATCACAAAGTTTTTGGGATTGCTTCCCTTCTTTAGCAGAAGTACTTGCAAACGGTTGCAATGACGGTTATTTAAGCTGACATATATATAACTAATGGTAGACTAATTGCCTTTCTAAAAACAGTTTACATCTGGATGTTAAGGTAAGCCATACCATTTTGCGAAATTGCGTTACAAATATGTTGGTAGTGGTGTAGATATGTTGACCCTTACAAACGGTTTGTTGTAAATATTTTTGTAAATATAGGACTCATATTTGATTTTTGAAAAAACTCAGCCCAATTTAAAAAACCTTCTTTCCCGTTGCCTATTGCTTGCTGACGCAAGTAAGTTCAGAAATCAAAATGGATTGCTATAGCTAGAAGAAAGTATTCATAAAAAAAGGGAGCTGTTAGCTCCCTTTTTTATTTGTAATTTTGAACCCGTAATCTTAAATAACCTGAGTTCGGGTTAAGCCAAAAGCTAAAAAGCTTATTCTCCAAGGATTGAGCAAAACTCTAAGTGATAAAAGAAGCTATTGAAGTAGAATCATTTTGTCAATAAGGTTCACAAAAGAGACTAACCTCAATAATATGCCTTATTGAGAATAGATTAAAACAGAGCTTCAAACCAAACAATGTTAAATCAGGGGTTTTGAGGATTTCTTATCCCGAACTCAGGTTAAATAGATGCTTTTTTAAATTTGCGTTGGGTAGCAAACACACCAGCAACACCCAGCAGACCGAGGATTATTGATGGTTCTGGCACTGCTGCGGGAGGCACACCTTTTATGCTAACTTCATAGTTGCCACTATGAGAAAATTTATCAGCACCTGATCCTAAACTGTTCGTTAGCTCACTTTTGGTAGCAGAAAAGCTGTAAAGGAAATCAGTCTTGTCATTGTAGGTAACTTTAACAACTTCACTGGCTTGGAATCCATTTTTGAGAAAATTACCAAAGCCTCCTAATAGAGGAGCATAGTAATCTTTTAAATTGAAGTGACCAGCTAACCCAATTTTAATTTCGCCAGTGGTGTCATTTTGATTAACGTAAGAGATATTAGGGTCGCTGGAGCGTTGGAAACCACTTATACCATAAAACGCATTAAAGGCTAGCTGGCGGATAACCGAGCTAGGAGTAAAACTTGGTAGTCCTATTGCCAATTTAATTGCAGATTCATTGTTTGCTAGACCAGCTGCATTATAAAATTCGTTAAACCAGGTATTTGCAAAGTTATTTGCTCCATAGCTTGTACTCATTCCTGACCCAGTAGTAAACCAATCTGTTGCTGTCAGACTGCTCAGAGTAATACTTTTGCCACCAATTTGCCCCGTCAAGGTGGTATTTTTGGTGAAATCAAAACCAGGCTGCTCAGTGGTGGCTCGTAACTCTACGTTTCCAGTGGGATTTGTAGCATTACCATCCAGAACTTTCTGGACGTTTGTTTGGGTACTTGGCACAAGTACAGTACTGTTACCTGACACATCATAGACAGAATAATCACTTGCTGCTGTTCCACCGATAATAGCACCAGTGAGTGTTCCAGCTTGTGCTGGTACAGTGGCAAGAGCGCTCACACCAATAGCCATTGAGGCACCAATTACAAGTTTCTGAAAAGTCATCTTCATTTTTTCAAGTCTCTGTCAGTTTGGAAGTTAAGTTTTAAACTACTGCCGTTTTTAGGCTTGGGCTGTCTTGACTACAGGCTTTTTGGCAATACGGCTGCTTAAAAACGCGACCTGCATTGTTAGCCATCTTTGGTATCTGAGCGTACAAACCTAGTTTAAGAAACGGGGAGACTTGATTGGGTAAAGTTCCTTCTGATTATCAATAAAAAAATGAAGAATATTTTGATGCTTTTATACGTCGAATTACATATTTTCTTTAAAATATATTGTATAAAAAATAATATAATATTTTGATGTACAGTATAATACAGTGATTAGTAAGGACGCACAAATGTGCACCCCTACCGCATGTTCTATTCGTGGACTTTGCCGCCAAAAATCCTTAGCGTTTAGTTTGAGAAGAAAATCAATGAAGGAATTGGGCAATTCTTTCCACAGCAGTTTCTAACAAAGGTGGCTCATGCACCAAGGCAAAACGGACATACCCTTCTCCAGATTTGCCAAAGCCAGCACCTGGGGAAGCAGCTACACCAGTTTGTTTGACTAGCTGGGTACAAAATTTTATGGAGTTTTGATTCCAAGGTGAAGGCAATTTTGCCCAGATGTACATTGTGGCTTTGGGAGTAGGAACGTTCCAGCCAATGCGGTGTAAAGCACTGATAAAAGCATCACGGCGCTGCTGGAAGGTAGCGACAGCAGATTCTACCCCAGCTTGAGGCCCAGTTAGAGCAGCGATCGCACCATTCAAAATTCCCCGATACTGATTAAAATCAACAGCGGCTTTTACTTGACGTAAGGCGTTAATTAACTCAGCATTACCGATGGCGTAGCCAATACGGAAGCCGCCCATATTGTAGGACTTGGAAAGGGTAAAAAATTCAATTGAGACGCTTTTCTCTGGATCAGCTTGCAGAATTGAAGGTACTAAGGATTTTGGATTGGGAGAAGAATTTTTTTGCTCCCCAGTCCGCTCAAATACTAAATCTACGTAGGGGAAATCATGAACTAGGGCGAGATTGTGTTGCTGACAAAATGCGACAGCTTCTTGGAAGAAAGATAAAGGAGCGATCGCAGCAGTGGGATTATGAGGATAACTTAATACCATCATGCGCGACTGGGCCAAGACTGGGGCGGGAATGTCAGCAAACACAGGTAAAAAACCGTTTTCTGCTCGTAGTGGCATCGGATAGATTTGACCACTAGCTAAATAAACTCCCCCAGCATGGGAGGGATATCCTGGATCGAGCAAGAGAGCGAAATCTCCTGGATTGAGTATTGCTAGGGGTAAATGGGCAGTGCCTTCTTGAGAACCAATCAGAGGTAGTACCTCAGTTTGGGGATCGACTTTGAGTCCAAATTTTTGTTCGTACCAGTTGGCTGCGGCTTGGCGAAATCCTTGGGTACCGTTAAACAACAGATAGCCGTGGGTACTGCGATCGTGAAGAGATTCGGCGATCGCCTCGATGACATGTGCCTCGGCTGGTAAATCAGAAGACCCCAACGACAAATCAATTACTTGTTGTCCAGCAGCCAAAGCGATTGCCTTGGCTCTGTCCATATCAGCAAATACATTAGATTGCAGGGGTTGTAAACGTTTTGCAAATTGCATGTTAGTCATTAGTCATTAGTCATTAGTCATTAGTTATTTAGTCATTTGGACTATGAACTTTTAACTAATTACTATTTAAGTGTGTATCTAAAAGAGCAAGTAATTTCTCTTTGCCGATGACTCCCTCAGTGGAGATCAAAACTTCTTGTCCTTGAAATAGTCTTAGAGCTGGTACACCTTCCACTTGGTACTGCTTAACAGTGAGTGGGTTGGGGTCAATTTCCATTTTAACGATTTTGAGGCGATCGCTATATTTGATAGCAGCTGAGTTAATTAGGGGGGACATCAATTGACAAGGCCCACACCAGGAAGCCCAAAAGTAAACTAACACAGGCTGTTCAGCTTTTAACACTTCTGTTTCAAACTCAGCATCAGTTATGGTGATTACAGCCTTACTCATTGCAGTCTCCATCGGGTGGCGATCAAATTTGGCACACACAATACTTTATCCCAAAGTAGTCAATAGTCCATAGTCAATAATTCATAGTTATTTTGATTGTTAACTATTGACGAATGACGCAAAATCCCACAGCCAATAGGTGTGGGACTAGCTCAATTAAGTTTTCTACCAATTTTACAGTTGATCCAATTGCTTGCGTAGGGAATCCAACTCGGCATCAACCACCTCATTAGACTTAGGAGGAGTGGTTTCTTGTTGCGGTGGCAGTTGTGCTTGAGTTACTGGAGTAGCAGGTGGTAGCATTTGCGCTTTCAAAGCTGCCAATTCATCATCAACATCGCTACCACCTTCCAACTGGGCAAATTGGGTTTCTAAATCTGCACCTGCTAACTCTCCTTGTGCCTGGGCCCTGGCTTCTTGCATCAAGACTTTTTCTTCCATCCGCTCGAAGGCAGACATTGCACTGCTGGTATTCATCCCCCGCACCATGCCTTGAAGTTGTTCTTGGGCTTTGGCAGTGGTGATTCTAGCTTTGAGCATTTCTTTCTTGGTTTTAGCTTCAGAAATCTTGCTTTCCAGCTGGATTAAGTTGCGCTTGAGGGTTTCAACTTGAGTGCTTTGGGTATCTAAACTAGATTTGAGGGCGGCGCTGGTGTCAGTATAAGTTTTTTTGCGCTCTAGAGCTTGTCGCGCTAAGTTCTCATCACCTTTTTGCAGGGCCAGTTGGGCATTGCGTTGCCACTTATTGATTTCATTTTGGGCATCATTGTACTGTTTCTCACTGCGTTTTTGGGCGGCGATCGCCTGGGCTACTCCCTGACGCAACTGAACCAAGTCTTCCTGCATTTCCAGGATGGCTTGTTCTAGCATTTTTTCAGGGTCTTCGGCTTTGTTAACCAGGTCGTTGAGGTTAGAACTAACTACTCGCTTAATGCGATCGAATAATCCCATAACTTTGTTTTTCCTTGTGTGGTTTACGCTTTTTGTTGGACAGTTAGCTTTTTTACTTTTTAATAGCTACCTATTTCAATGTAATCTTTCCAGTTTGAATCAGTACCTTCTAACAGCTCTTAATTGTTAAGATATCTCCAAAGTGGGGTCATTAGCAGAACTTCAAGAGTCCTGAGTTTTAGGTAACTGCTGTTGGGGAGGCGGCTCTGTCTTCGGGTTCTCCTGACTGAGGAGACTGTTGTGCTGTATGTTTTCTGCCCCGTTTAAAGCCTGCACCTTCATTGCTGCCAATTCGGCATCCACATCATTAGTAGATTCCAAAGAAGTAAATTGTGTTTCCAAGTCGTCGCTGCTAAGTTGAGCGATCGCTTCTGATTTAGCTTCTATTTGCGAAACTTTTTCTTCCATCCGCTCAAAAGCGCTCAGACTACTGGTGGTAGAAGCTCCGCCAAGCATTTCTTGGAGGCGATAAGACGCTTCGGCAGAACGGGCGCGAGCAATATACATATCTTTTTTTGTTTTCGCCTCGGAAATTTTTAACTCTAGCGATCGCATATCCTTTTTTAGCCTAGCTACTATATCGTTTTGCTGCTCTATCTGGGAAAAGAGGGCTGTAGTGGTTTCTTTATAGGCTTGGCGCTTAGTCAAAGCTTCCCGTGCTAGAGGTTCGCTGCCTTGTTGCAAGGCCAATTGAGCGCGGCGATACCATTCTTCTGTTTGAGACTGGGCAGCCGCTGCCTGTCGTTCGGTGCGTTTCTGGGTAGCGATCGCTTGTGCTACACCCTGCCGCAACCGCACCAGATTTTCCTGCATTTCCAAGACAGTTTGCTCCAGAATCTTTTCTGGATCTTCTGCACTGCCGATCAAACTATTGAGATTAGCGCGAATCACCCGCAGGATACGCTTGATTAATTCCATGTCGGCTCTCCATTCACGAAATTCAGTGCTGAGTAATGAGTTTTGATAATTACTCATCACCGCAGATTATGTAGATGCCACATCCCAACTAAACTTAGTGCTGAGTATTAAAACTCCTGACTTTACCAAAAGGACGCGGAAAGTAGTAAATGCGGCAACGCGGATAATTAAAATGTCCTCGTGTCCTCCTGTACCCATGTCCTGTTTACGCAGGACTCAGCACTCATGACTGAGGACTGTTATCTCATCGTATCGTAGATTTTTGCAACTTATGGCTGCTGAATCCGTGCCTTGATTCCCCTTGCCTGTAACAATTTCAAATGTTGTTGTACTTGCTCTTTAGTCTTAAAAGCACCCAAATAAACCAATTCTTTGTTGGGTGATAAATAAGCATCGGGAATTACTTGCCGTGCTGAGGCTAAAGCCGCGTCTTTATTATCTATCACTACATGATAGAACCCATCTGTTGCTGGTTTGATTTCTGCATCCGGCTTTGGTGAGGTTGCGATTTGGCTGGGCGAGGTTTTTGGCGGTGAAGTGGGAGGCAAATTTAGGGGAGGCAAAGGCTGTAGCGTCGGTACTGGTGCTAAAGCAATCGGATTTGTCGGTTTTAGGGCTGTGTTGGGTTCAGGCAATGCCGCTTGTGGATTTGCGGGGTTTTGGGGAACGACTGGATTAGGTACTACTGCGAGGGTTGGTTGGACTTTTGGTTTTAAGCCAACTACATCATTGGGGTCTCTCACCTCAGGAAACTCTTTAGCAGCTAGATTGGGATACTTGGGTATAGATGTGCTTGGTGGCTGGCTCTGAGGTTGGATATTACTCCCGACTTCTTCAGTATTTTCTGGTGCAGAAGACGAGTTACCGTTAAACAAATTGGCTAAATTCCATTGTGACAAGCTTTTGGGATTGAACACTACATAACCCAAGGTAAGACTCGCCACCAAAAGCAGCAACATTGAGCCGATACCCAAAGGTGATAGCAGACTATCGCTAGAATTGCTGCTTGGTTTCTTAGTTTCTGGTTGTTCTTCTGTCAGACTTCGCAGCAGTGCTTCACTGGATTCCAAATAGTCATCTGGGTGCTTAGGGGCGTCATCTGGCTGTAAGAGATTTTCGCTCTTAGTATCTTTAACAACTGCTGGCACAATGCTGCTACTAAAGTTGGGCGGCGGCGGTGGAAGTTGAGTTTGTGTTTTAGCAGAATCTGAGGTGGAGGGCACATTGAAATTATTTAGTTCCTCAGTTTTTGCCGTAGCTAACGCTGGGTTTTTTTGAGGATTCGCAGCTACAGAAGATGCGGGTGGTACGTCAATTTTTGCCGTAGCTGGCGCTGGGGTTACCTGATGATTCACGGGTACAGATGCAGGCGGCACGTTGGTTTTGATTTCCGTTACTGATGACTGAGTTGTGCCCGATGCTGTAGAGATGGCATTCAACGGCTGGGGTTGACTGCTCATGTAACTTGCGACACGGGACTGTTTTGATGACATCAAACCAGTTCGCGTGCGTCGGTACCGAGCTAACTCTTGATCTAGCGGCACCTCTAAACTCGCTAGTGCTGCTGCTAGTGCTGGTTTCAACCCAGGTGTTTTAGATGATTGAGTACCGGAATCGTTCAGGGGGTTTTGAGTCATTGTCTCTGTGCCTCAAACGTAGACTGCTGAAATTAACTTTAGATATATTTGTGACAATAGTAGCGAAAATTATCTAAATAGATAGACTGGGCATAGGGGCAGGTAGGATGCTGCTCTTCCAGAGGGGAAAACTCTTCTCCCTTGCTCCTCACTCAGCACTCAGCACTTTGAATGATGTCGTTGAAATCAATTAATGATATTTTATGGGTTCTAGAAAAGCAGGCTAAATGGCAGGAGCAACCATTTCAACGCCTGCTCAAGTTTTGGCCAGAAGTTGTTGGCCCAGTGGTTGCCGCCAATACTCGACCATTATCGATTCAGCGCGATGTTTTGTCGGTAGCAACTTCTAGTGCTGCTTGGGCGCAAAACCTGACTTTTGGCCGCTCGTCTCTGCTTTTAAAGTTGAATAAAAACCTGCCAACACCTTTGGTTGATATTCGCTTCTCTACTGCTAACTGGCAGAATCCATCGGTGGAGAGAAAACAGCAACAAACGGTTTCGCCTCATGAGCATCCCAGTTACCTTGGTGATGAGATTAGCCGCCCTGATGTTACACCCACTAAGGATGTAAATGCTGCTTTTGGGCATTGGACGAGGATCATGCGATCGCGATCGCATGGCTTACCCCTTTGTCCCCAGTGTCAATCTCCCACCCCGCCCGGCGAACTCCAGCGTTGGGAAGTCTGTTCTGTCTGTGCGGCTAAACAGTTTTGAAGGGAATCAGTCCTAACCTAAATTAAAAGCTAAATAGTTTAGCGATTATTCGTTGAGCAGAATTTATCCTAAAGTAACTTGTTACTGCTACACAAAATAGTTCTGATTCTTAAGAAAAAATGTATTTCACTGCTAAAATATGCCTAATGTGGTATCAAAAGCAGACAATTTATCTGAAATTATCTGCCTTAAGCTATCCTTAAGGAGGAAGTTAAAAGGCTAGAGAAATCAAAAGCTTTGGTTTTAGTCTTGATCCCTAATAAGTTTTAGCCAATATCTATAGGCAACCACTCTAAGCATTATTTAAAAATATAACAAGAATATAAAAATATCCTAAAGTTTATTTTTTCGTCGGGATCGCTGGAACCTATAGAAAACAATGGCTTTTTGGCTTTTATCCGTCTTTATATATAGAAGCAAAATATAAGGATGAAATTCAGCCGGAAACGGCACTAAAGATGAATCCAAATGAAACCCATTAAATTTTTAGCATCTGCCTGTAGATATTGCCGTCATTACCAGCCAGAGGGTCGCCGTGGCGGAACATGCCAGCAATTGGGAGCACCAGTTCAAGCAACTTGGAAAGCTTGCTCTTTGGCGCTTCCACCTTTTGCACCTTCTTGGGAAACCTTGGAAGATGCTTGGAGTTTGCCAGATGCTGCCCCAGTTTTAACATCTTCTCACTCCTTAGCCTCAGATTTAGAAAATGCTGCTCTTGCCCCTGTAGAGGAAATAGCTGCCTCTGTATCTGAACAGGTAAAGAATAAAGCAGTGGTTATTTAGTCATCCATTATTACTGAACTGATTTTGTAGTTTGCTTAAGATAAGATTTGTTTTTAAGATTTTTAGTGCTGTAAACGTTGACATCTACAAAAATCGCACCCTTTAGTGAGGTGCGATTTTTGCAGTTTTAAGGTAACCAAGGAAAAGAGCGGAAATCTGGTGGCCGCTTTTCGAGAAACGCTTGTTTGCCCTCAGACCCCTCTTCTGTCATGTAATAGAGTAGGGTGGCATTGCCAGCGAGTTCTTGTAAACCAGCTTGTCCGTCACAATCAGCGTTGAATGCGGCTTTGAGACATCGAATTGCGATCGGACTTTTTTCTAAAATCTCCTGCGCCCATTGAATACCTTCCGCTTCTAGTTGTTCGACTGGGACGACACAATTAATTAAGCCCATTTCTAGCGCTTGTTGTGCATCATATTGGCGGCAGAGAAACCAAATTTCTCTAGCTTTTTTTTGCCCGACGATGCGGGCGAGATAGCTGGCTCCAAAACCACCGTCGAAACTGCCTACTTTGGGGCCAGTCTGTCCGAAAATGGCGTTATCAGCAGCAATGGTAAGGTCGCAAATTAAGTGTAGGACATGTCCACCACCGATCGCATATCCAGCTACTAAAGCAATCACCACTTTTGGCATGGAACGAATCAGGCGTTGTAAGTCCAGCACATTCAAGCGAGGGATGCCAGTATCATCCACATAACCCGCATGTCCCCGCACACTTTGATCGCCACCAGAACAGAAAGCATATTTGCCATCAGTGTGTGGGCCATAGCCCGTAAATAAGACAACACCAATAGTAGTATCTTCACGAGCATTACAGAAAGCGTCGTACAGTTCAAAGACTGTTTCAGGACGGAAAGCATTGCGTTTATGGGGACGGTTGATGGTGATTTTTGCAATGCCATCGGTTTTTTGATACAGGATGTCTTCGTAGGTTTTGGCCGTTTGCCAGTTAATTTGCATTGGTATGGAGTGCGGTGTTGTGCTTGAGAATTTTATCGCGGACGCAGGGACATGCGATACCTGCGGTGGTCACTGAGCTAGGTCGTTCGCGGAGCGTCTCGTAGAGAAGTGTGGGCTACGCCTACGCTAAAATTCGTGTCTTAAGCCTTTACAATCTTGTAATTGTCTGGGTGTTGAGGAATAAAAATGCGACGTGACACCATCTTCTATAAATTATTTAAGCAATTTCCCGGTTTGCTATTTGAATTAGTAGATGAACCACCCCCAGAAGCGGAAAACTACCAGTTTGAATCAGTTGAGGTGAAAGAAACCGCATTTCGGATTGATGGAGTGTTTTTACCTCCCGATAATGCAGTTTCCAAAACCGTCTTTTTTGCTGAAGTCCAGTTTCAGAAGGACGAAGACTTATATCACCGCTTCTTTAGCGAATTGTTTTTGTTTCTCTACCGCAACTCTATTCGTTACGATGACTGGTTTGGAGTAATAATTTTTGCTTCTCGCAGCCTGGAACCTTCTTTCTCTTCGATTCACCGCGCTTTGCTGGAAAGTATTCAAGTCAGGCGGGTTTATCTGGATGAGTTGGGGGATTTGCGACAACAACCTTTGGGATTGGGTTTGATGTTGCTGACAAATGTTACTTCTGAAACCGAAGCAGTGGAAGGGGCGCGGTTTTTGCTACAACAAGCACGGCAACAATCGGAGCAAGCGATAATTGATTTAGTGACGACGATTATCGTCTACAAGTTTTCTAAGCTTAGTCGAGAGGAGATTCAAGCAATGTTAGGACTGAATTTGGAAGAACCACGGGCTATTCGGGAAGCGAAGGAAGAAGGAGAAAGAAAGGTCGTTTTAAGACTGTTAAATCGGCGCGTGGGTAATATTCCTGATGCGCTTCTGTCTCAGATTCAAGGGTTATCGGTGGAACAGTTGGAAGCTTTAGGTGATGCTTTGTTGGATTTCTCTACTCTTGCTGATTTGGAAGGATGGTTACAAGGTGAAGTAAGCGGGTAAGTTTCACCCACAGACGCAGAGGAGGAGAGCGATCACACTTCGTAAAGTAATTATGCCTACAAATAAAGTTTCTGTAGCGAAGAAGCATTTGCAGACACGCGGGTATATCAGAAGCTGTGGAAGAAAAAGTGCGATCGCTCCTCCTGCGACTGTTAAAACGACTATTTGGTAAAATTGCTGAGGTACTTTTAGCCGAAGTATAAGTATTCTCGCTGAAACAGTTGGAAGCGATTGAGATTGTGATCGCTAACTTGGAAGGGTGATTATAAACTCAATCAGAGGTCACAAACCGTTTTTATTTTATGCTAATTTGCAGTCTAAAAATATAAAGAATATAATATTTGTTGTTAATTGCATGATTTCACCTCATCAAAGATAATATTTTATGGATTTTCTGAAAACTACAATAGCTTTCTTTCTTTTTTTTCTGGGCTATTCAATACTTAGGGATTTTGTACCATTCCCTGTTGTAATTTTGATAGTACTATGTGTTTTAGGGACCTTATTCTTATTCAGCACTAATAGTAGCAATAACCCATAAATATTTTATGATAAAAACTCACAGAATACAATTAACAATGTGTATTAGGCGCAAACCAGCAAAATAAAATTTATTTTTTGTATTATTTATATGAATTTAATGTATTAGTTCAGGCGGTGTCTGACACTGCTAGAATAAAACAATTCCAATTTTTTATTTATTCAAAAAATCTGTTGAGTTTATATGCAACTAGATAATCCAGCACTAACTGCTATATATTTTGCTAGTATTACCGCTATGGTTAGCGTAATCACTAATTTAGTTATTACTATTATCTCTAACTACTTTCAAAATACTAGGCAAAAAAGAACCGAACTCCAAGATATATACGCTGGTTGTATTAAGAGTATTGCAACATTAACAACTCTTTCGACCGCAACCGAAACTAACTTGGATAATATAGAGCAGTCATTAGTGGAAGCTAAAAAATACTTGGCTCTTTTACTCATACGCACCAGAAATAGAAATCAAATTAAACAAATTGAGGAAGAAGCCTTTTTATTTACTACAGGACAGTATAAACAGCTTATAGAAAAAGCTATTATAAAGGGATTAAAACCTTCAGAAAGATTTCAATATATAGAAGACGAAAAAAATAAAGCGCTTTTTAGTGCAGCAGATATAATACTTAAACGAATTATAGAATTTGCACCTCAAGATAAAAGATTAATATTATAAAGTAAGTAATAATTAATCAATTTTCAAAAAAATTAAAGAAAAGCCAACATTTATCAAGTAATAGTTAAATTTTAATATCCACCGCAAACTGTCCTAAATTATCTTTTCGCCACTGAGCATCATGTTTGCGATTTGTCCGCACCTCCAAAACCCTAATCCCATGATTTGGAAGTGGGTTTAATCTTTGCTGCAACTGCTGCCAAGAAGTAATCAATTCATGCTGCACATTATAAGTAGCGCATAACTGAGCAAAATCAATATCCTGGGGAGTGCCAAAAAATTCTTCAAATGGTGGGTCAAACTTGGCAATAGGTAGCATTTCAAAAATTCCACCACCATTGTTGTTGATTAACACAATCGTGAGATGTCCCACAAACTTATTGCGGATTAAAAAACCATTGGTGTCATGCAACAAAGCTAAATCTCCCGTTAACATCACACTACTTTGCTGGCGATGGGCAATTCCTAAAGCTGTGGATAATGTGCCATCAATGCCATTTGCACCCCGGTTAAAGTGCGATCGCACTCCTAAATTATTCGGTTTCCAGAAATATTCCACATCCCGCACAGGCATACTATTGGCAATAAACAGAGGCGTTCCTGGCGGTAAAATCTGAGAAATTAACCAAGCTGCTTTACTCTCAATGATTTCATCTATTTTCCCCATCGTATGGTCAACAGCTAACCTAACCTTAGTTTCCGCATCACACCATTGCTGTAAATAGTCTGAGGATAAAGATAAATTTATCTCCTCTGCTTTTATATCTTCTACAGATATCCGTAAATGCGTTGTCCTTCCATGCAAAGGGTCGAGGTTTTGATGGCTGGGGTCAATTACCCAGCGTCGCGGTTGGGTTGCATCTATCCAGCTACGCAGTTCTTTACTTGTAGGCATTTCACCAACCTGAATCACCATTTCGGGCGCTAACTGCTTTGCTAGTTGCTGATTTCGCAAAATCAGGTCATAAGTGGAAATCAAATAAGGGTTGAGTTCGGCATAATTTCTCACTGGGGAAAGTCCCTCAGCTAGCACAGGCCATTTGAGAGTCTGAGAAAGGCGCGCGATCGCTCTACAATATTCCTGTGGTTGCGACGGTTGGGCAACACCTGCGATGATGATACCGCGATCGCATTCTTTCCATTTTTGGGGAATGGAGAATAGGGAATGGGGAATGGGGAATAGCGTGGTACTTGCTATTTCAGCGAAAAAGTCTTCTGGGTGAAACTGTGATTGCAAATAGCTCAAGTCAGTTCCATCAGGAACAGGTGCTAAGGGATCGCGAAAGGGAATATTCAAGTGTACTGGCCCCTTTGTAGGAGTTTGCGCCCTTTCCCAGCTATGAATTACCGTTTGTCGCAGGTAAGCTAGCATTCCCATATCGGCGGAGGGTAAGGCTAACTCCGTTTGCCAATTTGGGTAGTTTCCATATAATCTCAATTGATCCACAGTTTGCCCAGAGTGACAATCTCGCAATTCTGGTGGTCTATCGGTGGTCAATATCAACAGTGGTACGCCACTATATGAGGCTTCAATTACTGCTGGATAAAAATTTGCTCCTGCTGTACCAGAGGTGCAAACAATTACCACAGGCCGTCCGGTTGCTTTAGCTTGTCCCAATGCAAAAAAGGCGGCGGAACGTTCATCAAGAATGGAAATCGCTTCAATCTCAGGTACTTGTTGAGCAAAGGCGATCGCTAACGGTGTAGAGCGCGATCCAGGACAAATAATGGCACAAGTCAATCCCAACCGCTTTAGCGTCTCTGTTAAGATATAACCCCAAAGTTGATTAACATTCCTATAGGCGATCGGCATTAAATCAAACATAGCTATAAAACAATCTTAAATTTTAGATTTTGTCTAGGGAAATTCAATTTAAAATCCATCTGGGAAAGTTTGACAAATGCGGAGATGGAACCCAACACCGCCACGCGAGTTTGTGGGAAAGAAAATCTCCAAGCAAACTGACTCCACTTTCTACAAAATGCACAATTTGCTCTCAAACTTTTATGGACTGCATTCATTTAACAGGAATTCGCGGCTATGGCTACACTGGTTATCTGCCAGAAGAACAGGTTCTAGGACAATGGTTTGAGGTGGATGTGAAGTTATGGTTGGATATCTCCACAGCGGCCAAGACTGACGCGATCGAAGACACTTTAGATTATCGCAGCGTCATTAGCTTGATACAACATCTGATCAAAACGTCTAAGTTTGCTTTGGTGGAGAAATTGGTAGCAACGATCGCAGATTCTATTCTCCAAGAGTGCGATCGTGTAACAAAAGTCCAAGTCATTCTGAGTAAACCTGCTGCACCTATTCCAGACTTTGGCGGCAAAATTAGCATTGAACTTACTAAAAGTAAGTCCAATATCTAAAGTGTTTTTTCTATCCATAAGCTAGCAAAGAGAGGGGGTTTCCGTGGAGTGTGGAAGTATCTCACAAAGAGAATATTTTCTGCCATAGCCCCCAGCATCGGCTCATATCCAAAACACTAAAAAATCACGTGATCTGCTGATGAGCATTTAACTTGCATATTTTCAGAGCACAGGATTTGTGATTACGGATTAATCAAGAAGCGATAAATAGCTCTAAATAATACCATTTCACTCGCCATTCAAAATTTAAGACAGTTTCAGACGGGAATTTCGACCCCGACTGAGACAAAAACAATTTGTAGACAAAGCGGTATAAAACTCTTTAATTGCAGATAATGTTTAATTTTTAGCAGTATTCTAGCAAATGGATACTATTATGTTACATATAACGCACTATATTAATTTTCTCAACTTAGATCAAAGTAGGATGTTGTGATTTGTTCACAATTTATTCTTGATTAATTTTTACATAAATACTATACTGAATATTTATTTTATTCAGAAAAATTATTGCTTTTTTGAAAATAACTTTTTGATTGCTAGTAATTACATGGTAATTTAAGCCTGATGTTAATAACATGATATTAACCGCGTGAAGTGATCAGAATTAGCTTTTACAAACATAGAAATTATCGTAGGTTAATAACATGAGGCTATTTAATCATTAGTCAGTATTTATATCAAGTAAGAAGACAGAGTAGTTAGAGATTGTTTATGATAAGATAATGAATTTTAGATCGAGTTGACACTGAAAACAAAAATCTGAACCTTAGCAAACAGGTTGTTTTACCATGTTCGCCCGCAAAATCCTAGTTGTTGAGGATGAAAAAATCCTAGCCTCAAATATTAGAAAAAGTTTACAAAAATTAGGCTATTCTGTTTCAGAAACAACTAAGTCTGGTGAAGAAGCAATAAAAAAGGTAGCAGAAACTCTGCCACATTTGGTATTAATTGATATATGTCTAGATGGGAAAATTGACGGTGTACACGTAGCCGATATTATCCAAAATCACTTCCATGTGCCTGTAGTGTATCTAACAGATTGTTCGGAATATAAACCATTACATAAAAATCAGCTAAGTGAGCCTTTTAGTTATATAGTTAAACCATTTATTGACAGTGATTTACATTTTGCAATTGAAATGGCTTTGTACAAACATCAGAGCAAAAAAATAATATACGAAGAAAAACAGAAGCTGGCAGCAATTATTAACAGTATGGGTTGTGCAGTGATTGTGACCTATGCAAATGGTTGTATTGAAATGATGAATCCTACAGCAGAAATAATCACTGGTTGGAAGCAAAGTGAAGCGTTCGGTAAAGATTTAGTAGAAGTCGTTAACTTAGTTGACAAAGATGTAGGAGAAACAATTGAAAATTTAGCTACACATGTAATCGAAGCAGGTGAAATTTTGAATTTTCCAGAAAACTGTACACTGATTACCAAAGATGGCAAAGAAATAGCGATTGGAGATAATGTTGCACCCATCCGCGATCAAAATGGCAATATTACTGGCGCGGTTTTAGTTTTTCAAGACATCACCAAACGCAAGGAGACAGAGGCACAACTG
Source organism: Nostoc sp. NZL (assembly GCF_015714705.1). Classification (NCBI taxonomy): domain Bacteria; kingdom Bacillati; phylum Cyanobacteriota; class Cyanophyceae; order Nostocales; family Nostocaceae; genus Nostoc; species Nostoc sp. NZL. The sequence continues at coordinate 59,835 of NZ_WBKL01000208.1, forward strand.
ATCCGTAATGCGTTTTATGATGGGCTGACAGCATTACCTAATCGTGTTTTATTTTTGGATCGGCTCAGACAAACAATTGAGCGTAGCAAACGCAGAAGCGATTATTATTTTGCAGTTTTATTTTTGGATTTAGATGGCTTCAAAGAGATTAACGATCGCTTTGGGCATGGAACAGGGGATGATTTTTTAGTAGCGATCGCTAGACGCTTAGAGTCATGCTTACGCAGTGGCGATACTGTAGCACGATTTGGTGGTGACGAGTTTACTGTTCTTTTGGAAGATATCAAAGACATTACCGACGCTACCAATGTTGCTAAACGTATTCAAGACTCCTTGCAATTGCCAGTTAACATAAATGGATATCAATTATCTACTACAGCTAGCATTGGTATTACTTGGAATTTTAGTAATTATGAGGAGCCTGCAACTCTGCTACGGGATGCTGATATTGCTATGTACCGAGCTAAACGGGATGGAAAAGCTACTTATGCCATATTTAGTTAATTAGTTTTTTCTGTTGCCACTTCAATCAAATTAATCTGATTTTCTTGACAATTATCTGGAATTTTGATTTATAGCGATTTTTATATGGATGGAATATACTACTCTAGCCGCTACTAATGTGTATCCTACACAACCGAGGAGCTACATAAGTCTGTCATGGAAAAAACCGAAAAACAGAAAATGCTCGCAGGCGAATTATATCTAGCAGAAGATCCAGAATTGGCTGCCGAAAATAAGCGAGCTAGTCGTCTGTTGCGAAGCTACAATTCTACAACCGAAGAGCAGCAAGAGCAACGGCAGCAAATTTTGCAAGAATTATTTGGAAGGATAGGACACAAATCATCAATTGTGCCACCTTTTCACTGTGACTATGGCAGTAATATTTTCGCTGGCGACAGATTGTATATGAACTATGGCTGTGTAATTTTAGACTGCAATCCAGTTCATATTGGTGAAAATGTCTTATGCGCTCCTTATGTACAAATTTATACAGCTTATCACCCGACAGAGCCGGAAATTCGTCTTTCTGGAAGAGAATTAGCTGCCCCAATTAACATTGGTAATAATGTCTGGATTGGTGGCAGTGCAATTATTTGTCCCGGTGTAACTATTGGTGATAACACAACCATTGGAGCTGGCAGTGTAGTTGTCAAAGATATACCTGAGAATGTTGTCGCTGCGGGTAATCCTTGCCGCGTCATTCGATATTTATCCTAGGATTTAAAACTTATATCCTCTGGAAATCCAATAGAGCCAGTCTGCGATCGCTTCTTGAGTTTCGCTGTCAGCATCAATGGCTGTTATTTCAGATAACTTTGCAGAATATACATCATCATCCTTACCGTTAATATAAGCCACTTCTACAAACATATCTTTTAAGCACTCATCATCTGGGGCCATTCCCAGCACTTCGACTTGTTTATCCTCGACAGAACCTGATTTGCGTCCCTTCTTAGTCCATTTAGCCACAAAGGGAAAATTCAGAACCTCTTCGAGGTAGTAGTACCAACCCATAGCCCGGTCTTCTTTGTCTTCAGCATCTACAATGATCTCTGTTTTAATGCGATGCTCTCGGTTTTCGTCGAGTTCAACACTAGGCATAAGATAACGCTTTGCGTATAATGCATTTTGATAATACTACCAAAGTCACTCGCTTCGCTCGAATTAAAAATTCAAAATTTAAAATTCAAAATTCAATCCCACGACTTAAGCAATGGGCTTGGAACAAGCACGCCTTGCGCCGCACTTCTCTGCGAGACGCTGCCGCGAACGTGCCTCTACGCTAACGCGCTATGCGTCTCGGAGCAATTCTTTTTTAAAGTAAGCTTTGTATCCCATAACTAAAGTTTCTAAGTAATTTTCCATTTTTAATTGTTTTGTCAAGACTTAAGAATAATTTTTCTAAAATATAGTTAAGTATATCTAAGCTCTACAAAAAACCGCCTGTCATTGACAAGCGGTTTTCTAGTTATTGCCCCTAGGGGGAAATTTATTTTTTGGGTCAAGATCCCAGGTTTTCTTAGCGCTTTAGCGCGAAATTTCTTAGCGATTAAACAAGTCTCAAATCAGGATAATTTGCCAACACATCATCAGATGTCAAGGTATCATTTTCAGCTTGCGGAGTCCAAAGAACTTCAATTGCCAAAAGTTTCTCGCTGGGGATACTACCAATTTGCCGCAAAGCTTGACGCAAATCATCAGCACTGTTAATTGCTGTTGGAATTTCAAACTTACCTAATGTTGCCGCCAGTAAGGTGACGATGATGTATTCGCCAGGGCCTTCAGTAAATAGGCGGGTGGGGTTGTCGAGTTCACCAGCCGGGGGTAAAGCATCTTTGGCAAGGGCTGCTCTTAGCTGGTTGTTGACGTTAGAAAGAGTTTCTTCGTTAAACTTGCTGCGTTCTGCCAGTGACAGCCGATTAAACTGACTTTCAGCTGAATTTAAACTGGCTTGTTGAGTTCCACCACCTGCATATACAAAGTATTCGGGATGGCGGAGTAAAGCTAGACTGGCTTCTTGCAGAATTTCTGCTCTCCCCTCTGGGGTGTTAGTATCAGCAGTTTCAGCAATGTGGTTGAGTTCATTTTGCAATTCGCGGGCTTGAGCTAACAAACCTACTTGCAAACGAGTTACAGAAACAGAGGGGTTGCTGCTGTATCCTACATCTTCACTTTCACCGCTAGAGACGCGGCGGAAAGTTTGCACTAAGAAATTAGCGATCGCAAAGAAAATTAAGATGCTAAATAGACCACCAAATCCTCCTCCAATACCCCAAAAGGGAATTAGGAAGGGAAAGCCAAAGCCACCACCAAAACCACCACCAGGATAGTATCCGCCCCCGCCAGGAGGTGCATAGGTGCGCGGTGTATAGGTGCGGCTGGAAGGTGCTCTAAATGAGCCACCGCCGATCCGACCTCCACTGCGGGCCGCTAATGCTCCATCAGCGTGACTAAAAGCCAAAGTCAACACCAGTCCTAGGGCTAAGAAGGTTTTTAACAGCGGTTTGATGGTTTGTTGTAGTTTTTTACGCATAATACAATCGCTTGGAAAACTGAATTATTTATGAATTCTCTCCATGCTGGTAGGAGTGTTGCGATCTGTCGCTAACGCCAGCCCTTAATTAGTAAGCTTTGTAGCATTCACTTTTAAAGGCTACATATTCAATTTACCGCGTCTCATCCTGGGTAGGTAGCGATCGCAGGGGGGATTTCTCGACTGGGGAACCGTACCTTAAGATATGTTTACAATTACAGAAAGTTACGATTTGGTAATTATTGCTACTTTTTGCACTAATACTTCCAGACCACAGTCTTGGATTATACAGATTATTTTAATTTTTAATGATTATTTTGACTAATTTTTTAATAATTACGCTACTTATTTGATCGCAAGGTGGGAGGATATTTTTAAATCATCACAGCATTTATTACATCTGGCGGCTTTGGATTTACTTGTACGTAGCAGGCTAGAAAGTCTCTGTGATGCTTATCAGTAAGAGCCGTCAGACACTAGATAGCTATCCAACATGTATCCAATTTTTTGGCATTTTGGCACAACATTCAAGAGGATTCAGGATATTCTATTGAACGTAGCTAAATTTCGTAATTTTCCCAACAGCTGTTCACTGAGCAATTTGGCTACAAGTGCTAATTTTTAATTATTGTTCATCATGCACAGAAATTCTCAATTAGTGAGAAATTTGTAGCAAAAATAAAATCAACACAATAAAAAAACAATCTTCTTGGCTAATCTTTTAAAATAGCCTTCCAATTTGTCTACCACATTCGTTTTAAAAGAAATAAAATAAGAATTATGGCTTTGAAACTAATTCTAATTGTAAATAAATTCAAATTATTTGAAGTAAAGTTATCAACTTTATTATGGAACATATTTCTCAACTAACAGCCGAAATCAGAGACAAAGCTGCATACCCAGATATCCTAGTCATATCCCGGATATTCCTACCGAAAGAAGCTGTAATTGGGGAATATATCTACAATCGCTGTCTCCAAGATCCAGAACAAGTTATTGTGCTGGCGGCTAGTTGCTCAGGAGATAAAGTATTTGATGAAAGTCAACAGTTTCCCGTGTATCGCTGGTTTTATCCTAGATACTGGCGTAGTGGCTGTGTGGGAAGTATCCTGAAGCCTTTGATAAATATTGTCTGCTCATTTGTCTTAGCAATCAAACTCTATTTTCGCTATCACTACCGTTATATAGAGTGGGGTCACGGCTATGACTTTCCTTCACTATTACTATTGAGCTATTTCTTACCTATTCGCTTTTTTATCTATCTGCACGGCAATGATCTTCATTGTACTTTACACAATCCCGTGCTGCGATCGCTATTTAAATTAACACTCAAACGAGCCGAAGGTATTGTTTGTAACAGTTCTTATACACGAGACTATCTCAGAACTGCTTTCCGATTAGATACTCCTACCCACGTCATTAACCCAATAATCAGACCAGAAAAATTTGGTAATAATGTAGCGAGTCCCAGTAGCCTTGATGATTTACGTGTTCGCGTGCGTCAGGCGTACAATATTCCCGAAACAGCAATAGTTATTCTCTCAGTAGGGAGGCTAGTAAAACATAAAGGTTTCGACAAAATAATTGATAACATCCCACTATTGCTAACTTTTGGGGTCGATGTCCACTATATAATCTGCGGTCAAGGGCCAAGTGAATCGGAACTGAAATCTTTGGCGCATCGTTTGCGGGTAGATAAGCGCGTCCACTTTGTCGGGTATGTGCCAGAGCGAGAATTAGCAGGTTATTATGCAGCTTGCGACATATTTGCTATGCTGACGTTATTGGATACTAAGCCTAATAGTATGGAGGGTTTTGGTATCGTTTACTTAGAAGCAAGTTACTTCGGTAAGCCTGTAATTGCCCCTCGCTTAGGCGGTGTTCTAGACACAGTTCAGCATGAAGAAAATGGGATACTGGTTAACCCCAATTCTGGTTATGAAGTGTTTCAAGCTTTCAATCGGTTGTGCAAAGACCAGCAACTACGTGAACAACTCGGTCGCAAAGGTAAAGAATTAGCCAAGCGTAGAACTCTTCATCGGTCGCTGTACAAATCAGAGGGATGAAATAGCTTTGGAAACTAGCAAGATTGCAGTGTAGGATCTCGCTTGTGATTCTATTAATCTGCAATGAAAAATATCTTGTTTGGCATATCACAATTCCTTCGGCGTACTCACCGAACGCAACCTCTGATTTTCACAGTCATTGGATGTCTTGCTGTATTCAGTATGATTACCTTTGGGGGAATGTATGTTGTGGCTCAACCGGCTTCAACCTCATCTGAACGTCCTGCTGTTAAAACGCCCAATTTGGGGCGACACTTTCAAGAATTTGGGCGTGAAGGCTCTATCGTAATTTACGACTCAAAAAACAACCGCATCTATGAACATAATCCTCAACGTAATGCAACTGCGATCGCTCCAGCTTCGACATTCAAAATTTTTAACGCGCTAGTGGCACTAGAAATAGGTGTAGTCCCTAATGATGTGGCGGTTCTCACTTGGGATGGAATTCACCGAGAGATTGATGCCTGGAATCATGATACCAATTTGCGTCAAGCCTTTAAGGATTCAACTGTTTGGTTCTATCAAGTGCTGGCACGTAGGGCTGGATATGAACGGATGCAACAATTTATTAACAAAGTAGGCTACGGTAATCGTCAAATTGGCACCGCCGCAGACATTGATCGTTTTTGGTTACAGCAGCCATTGCAAATTACACCCAAAGAGCAAATTAAGTTTTTGCAACGGTTGTATCAAGGCGATTTACCTTTCTCGCAACGGACAATAAATCTTGTCAAAGACATTATGGTACGTGAACAAACTCCAGACTACACACTGCGCGGAAAAACGGGATGGTTAACAAGTACTAAACCAGATGTTGGTTGGTTTGTAGGTTATTTAGAGCAAAACAAAAACGTCTACTTTTTTGCCACAACCCTTGATATGCAAAAACCAGAAGATGCACCCGCCCGCATCGAAATTACACGACGCAGCCTTAAGGATTTAGGCTTGCTGGCTCAAATTAACTAACCACCACCAACAATAGTTACCACTTCTAAGCGATCGCCTGATTGTACTTTTGTTTGCGGCCAAAACTGGCGGTGTAAAATTTCGCCGTTATATTCTACAGCCACCAAGCGCGGGTTAAAACCCAACTCTTGAAGCAAATCGGGTAAAGAAGTTTGAGACGAACAGCTATGGGTTTCACCATTTACGTGAATCATAATCTCATTAGACATAAGCCATGTTGGAAATTGGGCATTGGGCATTGGGCATTGGGCATTGGTTATTCACTTTGGACGAATGACAAATGACTAATGACAAATGACTCTTTTAAAGTTCTGGTTTAATACGATTGAGTTGGGAGAGCAAATATTGTGTTACTAGGGTAGGCTGTTCGGCTTGCATGAGCGATCGCACCACCGCTACACGTTCGGCTCCTGCATCGATCACATCATTGATATTATTGGCATCTATTCCCCCAATAGCAAACCAGGGAATTGAGCAATTTTTGGCAGCATAGCTGACATATTCTAAACCTGTGGCTGCTTTACCTACTTTCGTGGGAGTTTCATAGACTGGCCCCACGCCAATATAATCTACACCTTCAGCAATTGCTGCTTGCATTTCTTCTTTATTTGTGGTAGAGAGACCTATCAGACGTTGCGAACCGAGTAATTGCCGAGCAACAGTAACAGGCATATCTTGTTGTCCTAGATGCACTCCATCTGCATCCACAGCTAAAGCTACATCGACGCGATCGTTAACAATGAACAAAGCACCGTAGATATGGCACAACTGCCGTAATTTTCTAGCTTGTTCCAGACGTAAAGAATCATCGGCGGTTTTGTCGCGGTATTGTAAGAGCGTTAATCCCCCTTTAAGTGCAGCTTCGACGTTGTTCAACAAAGTTTCACTAGGGGAAGTAACAAGATACAAACGCGATCGCCATAACAATTGATGGCGCTGATGACCCATTAAACTACTTTCTAGGGTATAAACCTGATAGCGCATCTGCTTGCAAGCTTTAGCCATAGTTGGATGGTAAAGCTTGCCGTATTCTTCTAGCACCCGCAATGCTTCTTCTATACGGCAAAAGTTCGCTTGCAACACCGATTTGATACTAGCTCGTTGTTCTTCCTGAGGATGGGTTAACTCAGTCCCAGGATCGCCTGGTGTATCTCGCGCCGCCCGCAATTCTGGGGTATGCCACTTAGCTACCTCTTGTCGCAACCGCTTGCATTCAAGAGCCAACTGGGCATTATTTAACCCAAAGCGACACCATTCCTCGATAATTCGCAAGCCCTCACGAGCACGGTCTAAATTGGCATCTAAAATACGGTAGACAACTTGTTGTATTTGCTCTTTTTGGCTGTATGGCTCGACCATTACAACAACCCCATTAGTGCTTTCATCGGAATGTGAATTATCATATGTCCTAGTAACCATAAGTTAATTAATTTGCTTTTTTTTACTAGATTTTTGCAGAATACACGCAAAACAACGTATTGGTGAGGGTTACGGGAAATTATCCCATGTTCCGAATGGCAGTGATAAGGGTAGTTTGAGGCTACAGTTTCGCACTAAGGTTAGTCAAGTATTTTAGGGTAAACGACAAGCTGACAAAGGACTAGCCAGAGCGGATACACTCGAAAATCCACAATGGGCAAATTAAATTTGAGACTGCATGGATACTATTTAGAGAACATTTATAAAGTAAATCTTAACTTTGAAATAGAGCGCTTTCTCGCCCAAAATATCATTCGAGCCGATTGATTATTGAAGTTCACAGTATATAGCGGTTCCCACATAGGCAAAGTACAGAAAAAATAATTAACCACAGATGAACACAGATACTCTTAGGGACACGGCAATGCCGTGTCCCTACGCGTATACCTCATTCAGATGAGAATTGCTATATATTGCCTTACTTCAACAAATTTAGAGTGAGGGTATTTTGGCGTTCGCGTAGCGTGTCCTTTAGGACAAGGTATTGCTGAACAGGCACAATATCATTTATTACCTGTATTAAAAATCGCCAATCAGTCAATATGTGAGTAATATTATCGACATAATACTTTTAGGGAGTATAAGAATTTATTGTTACTTCTAAGGAGTTGTGTTAAATATGATTCACTATCATATGTTTTCTAAGTACCGTAGAGTAGATTTTATGCTTGCAAAGCTGAAGTTTCTGAAATCAGCAAGGCTGTTATTTTTTATTTTTTCAGTATTATCTTTTACTGTAGGCATGGGAGCGGCAAGTATGGCGTTCCTGGATAGCGCGTTAGCGGAGCTCGCCGTTGGCGTTCGCGTTAGCGTCCCTGAAAGAGAAGCCTCTCGTAGAGAAGGCATCGCTCAGATGCCATCGACACCAGATTCAGCACCTCTAAATGAGAAAACAAATTCTCAGAACGTGCTGTTTGTCAATCCAAAGGTTGGAAATGACAGCACAGGCAATGGCAGCGAATCCGCTCCTGTGAAAACGATTACCCAAGCGTTGCGATTAGCTAAGACCAATACTGTAATCATCCTCTCCACGGGCAGTTATAGCGCCGAGACAGGAGAGGAATTTCCCTTAATGCTGAAACCGGGTATTTCAATTCAAGGCAACCCTAGCAACCAAGGTAAGGAGATTATCATTCAGGGAGGTGGTGATTACCTGAGCCGGAGCTTTGCCGGTCAAAACGTTGCAATTGTTGGAGCAAACCAAGCCTTGCTCACTGGGGTGACGGTGACGAACCCAAACCGCCGTGGTTACGGTTTATGGATTGAATCTAGCAATCCGGTAGTCGCAGAAAATACATTTACTGGCAATACCCAAGATGGCATTTCCGTCTGTGGTGATGCTGCACCCACCATTAGTAAGAATTATTTTGATCGCAATGGAGCCAATGGCATTACAATCGCCGGTAACTCCAGGCCTCAAGTGCAGGAAAATGTCTTTCACCAAACGGGTTTTGGCATCAATATTGCCCAAAATGCCGCTCCTGTAGTCATAGGCAATCAAATTCAGAACAATAGATCGGGAATTGTGGTACAAGCAAATGCCCGCCCAATTTTACGGAATAATTCTATTCAAGATAATAAAGAAGATGGTTTAGTTGCGATCGCTCAAGCAATGCCAGATTTGGGTAATGCATCCGAACCTGGGGGCAATCAATTTCAAAATAATGCCCGCTACGACATTAACGCCAGCGCTTCCAAACAGGTGATTTCAGCTGCTGGTAATAACCTTGTGAGTAGTCGGATCACTGGCAAGATAGATATTAACGGTAAAACAGCACTAGCAACCCAAACTTCTCAACCCGCCCCTGTCCCCAACAATGTGTTACGAGAAATACCACCAACTGGGGAAATCACCTTCTCGGCTCCCGAAATCTCTGAAACTACAAATGGGCAAACCAGTAACAGCATTTCAGCAAATAATCCTGTTTTTGAGCAATTAAACAGTCAACTGCTGCCATTGTTGCCAGCCAATATACCACTTTCCGTGCCCAGATCCAATCAACAGCAAGCCACCTCTAAAGTTGTCGGTTTTCCTACTCCTAGCAGCTTGTCGGCTAGACAAATCCCAACTAACGCTCAAGTTGCAACTCCCAGTCCAGCACAGCCACCTGATACACCACAGTTGAATTATGTGCGGATTGATCCTAATACGATTGAGTTTACTGCTCCTGAGTACCCATCCAATTCAGTAGCACAGCCACCAGTTCCAAGTATAAGGGAGCAAACACAGCAGCCATTACCAATACTAGAAGCTTCTGGCCCAGGTGCTTCAGCACTTTTACCAGTTCCTAATAACAATATCCCCATTGGTAATACTCGCAATATACGAACAAGTTCTGCAAGTATTCCTTATGGTGGTAACTCTGCAACAGAGTTTGGTGTACGTTATCGCGTGGTAGTTCCACTCTTCACTGATAGAGATCAAGATTTAGTGCGATTCCTTGCTCCTGATGCGTTTCCCACGGTTTGGCAAGGCCAAAGAGTTATGCAAGCAGGAGTATTTAACAGTGAATATAACGCTAAAGAAATGCTCAAAGCACTTTATAGCAACGGTTTAAGAGCCATTATGGAGCCGTTGAATTAATCAGTTGATCAGCGCCAAAATGTTTGCCGCGCTTGCATTTTTAATTTTTAATTTTTAATTGCTTAGGCGTACCCTATCCTGGCTTATGATCTAAACGTGTGGCTTGCTCTAGGGCAGCTTTTTCTCTGGCTCGGCGGGCATAGGGTTGTAATTGGGCGCGATCGCAACCTGTTAAAATAATCAGGTTTTCCAAGCTGATCCCCCGCATTAACATTTCTACACGCCAGGTTTGTTGTGCTTGTGCTATGGCTGGCGTTTGTCCTTGGGGAGTTAACAGTCCCTCACTCCATACTTGCCAACGGTTCTGAAGCTCTGATTCTGAGATTGGCTTGCCTGTTTCATTTAAAAACATGGCTGTTTGAGCATCTTTACGACTTTTCAGCCATTTGATTAGAGGATTATTAGTGAAAGAGCCGTAGCGTTTGCCCAGAATCCACTGATTCACAGGTACTTGACGGACAAATCCTGGAATCGTGATTTGCAAGAAGTGCCCTTGAGTATCGTATATTTGGTGCGATCGCTCCAAGCTAATTATTTCTGTGGCGGATAATCCAGCCCCAAATAACACATAAGCCAAGGCATAATCTCGTACTCCCCATTTTCTGGCTTGTTGCAGAATTTCGTGAACTAAACTAGCAGGCAAATCAGCTACTTCTGTGGTGATGAAACCTCCTTGTAAGGAGTTTATTGCTGATTCTGCTGAGGATGACATGGCTCCATGTAAAAACAACTCCACCAAATTTTCCAGAAAATCATCCCGATCTTCCCAAAGTTCGTGAAATTCGCTGGTGAACTCAATTACGGCATATCCCAAGATCATCCCATTTAGCAAACTGGCTAATTTTTCTGCGGGTAAATAGGTATTTAGGTGTCCTTGCTGGATTACAGTAGCTAAATACTGAGCTACATAGCGGTTTGCCTCTGTGACTCCCCTGCCTAGTGCGCGGCGATTTTCTGCCGGGAATTGGTCGGCTTCACCTACCACAGACCGGACGAACTCTGGCACTCGTTCTAATGCATGTAAGCTGTCACTTGCATAATCTTTAAGAGCTTGGTAGACATTGCCGGGAGGTGTTGCCCGCCGCACCAGCGACTCACCTAAATCCTTGAAGGCTGCGGACTCTTCCAGCACAGCCAAAAGCAGTCCATGCTTATTGCCAAAATTGCGGAATAGCGTCACTTCATTAACTTCGGCTTTTTCAGCAATTTGGCGGGTTGTGGTAGCGCTGACTCCCTGAGCAGAAAACAACTCAAGTGCAGCTTGAATCAGGCGTTGACGAGTAGGAATGAGTTGAGATGACATAGAAAAATGCAAGTGGCACTTGCACGGGTATCAGAGTTCTGCTAGCATAACAAATGTAAGTGATACTTGCTTTACTCTACTGTAACGGACTAGTATACAGGGCGGGTAAATCCCTGTGGGATTATGCCCAAGAAAAAGCAAATCGCTTTCTCATCCATCAACAGGAATTTTTATGACCGCAAATTTTGGGGCGATCGCTCCCGAGAGAGGCAACTCACCTCAACTCAGGTGGATAAATGTGGTATTTTTTGGTGTATTTCATGCCTTAGCACTTCTGGCTCCTTGGTTTTTCTCCTGGCCAGCATTAGGTTTGCTAGTGTTTCTGCATTGGTTATTCGGGAGCATTGGTATTTGCTTGGGATATCACCGATTACTGAGCCATAAGAGTTTCCAAGTTCCCAAGTGGTTAGAGTATGCGATCGCCCTCATTGGAGCGCTGGCTTTGCAAGGGGGGCCAATTTTTTGGGTAGGTGGACACCGCCAGCATCACGCCCACACGGAAGATATTGACCTAGACCCCTACTCTGCCCAAAGAGGGTTTTGGTGGAGCCATATACTGTGGATTTTCTACCCACGTCCAGAATTTTTTGACTATGACACCTATAAAAAATATGCCCCTGACCTAGCAAGACAACCCTATTATCGCTGGCTAGATCGTTACTTCTTACTGTTGCAAATACCCTTCGGGCTGCTCCTATATGCTTTAGGAGGATGGTCTTTTGTGTTCTACGGAGTGTTTCTCAGATGTGTCTTACTTTGGCATTCAACCTGGTTTGTGAACTCAGCATCACACCTGTGGGGTTATCGCACCTTTGATGCCAATGATGGTGCTCGTAATCTTTGGTGGGTATCCATCGTAACTTATGGAGAAGGATGGCACAACAACCATCATACTTATCCCCACATGGCAAAATCTGGGTTGTCTTGGTGGGAGATTGATGTTACTTGGTGGAGCATCCTAGTTTTGCAGACTTTGGGTTTAGCCAAAAAAGTTGTCTCGCGTCCCCCTCAAGGTGCAAATCACGGCTAAATTGCAACTAAATTATCATGAATTTGTTATGCCGATTGCTTCCCGCAGTCGGCTTAATAAGCTATTGCTTGCATCTTTACATCATGATCAATACTTCTCGGTTTCGCCAGACGATTCTGCTAGCTATCATCACACTCAACCTCATTTCTACTTGGCTACACTACATAGACAATGCACTATTTTTGAGTCGATATCCTGGCCCCCAGTGGTTCACTTCTATTGGAGTAATTAGTACTGTGATTGTGATGACTCCAGTCGGATTGTTGGGATATTGGTTTTACACCAAAGGCATGTTTTGGTTGGCGTACTTTTTATTAGCCTTATACTCAATCACCAGTATCTCCAGTCCAGTCCACTATCTCTTCCCGATGGTAGCACCCATGTCTTTGAAAATGCATAGCCTAATTTGGTTGGATGAATTTATGGGGCTGTTACTGATAGGTTTTTTACTGTGGTCTAGTCTTGTATTCAAAGAGCAACGTAGTACACCAACTGCAAATTGACATAACATAATATATATAATTATCGCTGAAATTTCCACCATTTTGTTAAGTATAATTGAACAAAATCTGTTACTAGCTATTTCTCGATAAAATCTAACGGTTTAAATCACCGCAATACATCAAGCGTGAAAACTGACAGCATTTTTTATCGCATTTTTCAAGAATTTCCTGGCATCTTTTTTGAATTAATTGGTAATCCACCCCAAATTGCAGAGGCTTATAAATTCTCCTCAATTGAAATTAAGCAAACTGCATTCCGTATAGATGGTGTTTTTCTCCCAACACAAGGGGAAGAAAATCCGATTTACTTTATTGAAGTCCAGTTTCAAACCGACACAGAAATTTATTCACGCCTATTTTCAGAAATTGGTTTATACTTACGCCAAAATAAACCTAAAAATTCTTGGCGAGGAGTAGTTATCTATCCTAATCGCACTTTAGATATAGCAGATATCAGAAATTACAGTGAATTTTTCACTAGCCAACGCATCAGTCGCGTTTATCTTAATGAATTAAGTGAAACTGCATCATTGCCAGTTGGAATTGCTACGATGAAATTAGTGGTCGATGAAGAGGGGACAGCAATTACAGCTGCTAGACAGTTAATAGACAGAACCCAGCAAGAAATTAACATTGAACCACAACGGCGGCAGTTATTAGAATTGATAGAGACAATTTTGGTTTACAATTTTCCGACAATGAATCGAAAGGAGATTGAAGGTATGTTTGGGTTAAGTGATTTGAAACAAACACAAGTGTATCAAGAAGGTAAGCAGGAAGGCAAGCAAGAAGGAGCGCGTGAAGAAAAGTTTAGAATGATACCTTTGTTGTTGAGATTGGGATTGAGTTTTGAAGAAACAGCGAAAGAGTTAGGTTTGAGCCTAGAAGAAATTCAGCAAGAAATGCAGAAACAGCCTCCAAGCCAGGATACGTAACCTATAATTAGCACTGCTCGCAGATACCTCTAAATATTCCTGCTATTTTCCATTCCCATTAATTTTTAATTATTTCTATGATTTCGCTCTCTCCCATTCTCCAAGCTAGACTTTCGCAACCCTTAAAAATTGGCTCCTTCGAGGTAAAAAGTCGGGTTCTTCAGTCGCCTCTATCTGGGGTGACAGATATGGTGTTTCGACGTATTGTGCGTCGCTATGCGCCAGATTCGATGATGTATACCGAAATGGTGAATGCTACAGGGTTGCATTATGTCAAGGAGCTACCCATAATCATGGAGGTAGACCCTAACGAACGCCCAATTAGCATTCAATTATTTGATTGCCGTCCAGATTTCCTGGCAGAAGCAGCAATAAAAGCAGTTGCAGAAGGTGCTGATACTGTAGATATTAATATGGGTTGTCCGGTAAATAAAATTACTAAAAATGGTGGCGGTTCTTCGTTGTTGCGGCAACCAGAAGTAGCAGAGGCAATTGTGCGGGAAGTAGTAAAAGCTGTTGATGTACCTGTGACAGTAAAAACCCGTATTGGCTGGAATGACAACGAAATTACTATTCTCGACTTTGCCAAGCGGATGGAAGATGCAGGGGCAAAAATGATCACAGTCCACGGACGCACCCGCGCCCAAGGGTACAATGGCAATGCCCGTTGGGAATGGATTACCCGTGTGAAAGAAGTGCTTTCTATCCCAGTGATTGGGAACGGAGATATTTTTTCCGTTGAAGCAGCGGTGAAATGTTTAGAGCAAACTGGCGCTGATGGCGTTATGTGTTCCCGTGGGACTTTGGGTTATCCGTTTTTGGTGGGAGAAATTGATCACTTCCTGAAAACTGGGGAGATATTACCGACACCTACCCCGATTCAGCGCTTGGAATGTGCAAGAGATCATTTACAAGCCTTGTGGGAATATAAAGGCGATCGCGGTGTGCGTCAAGCCCGCAAGCACATGACTTGGTATGCTAAAGGTTTCGTTGGTGCTGCCGAACTCCGAGGACAGCTAAGTTTAGTTGAAAAAGTAGATCAGGGTTTGGCAATGATTGACCAAGCAATTGAAAAATTGGCTAATGGTTATGAACTACAAGAAGAAGCAGAAGGTAGTTTGGTGATGCTTTAAAAAATTGATATTACCACTGCCTTGATGTAGCATTAAAATCTGCAATGGCCGATTGATAAAGTGAGGCGATTTACTTAACAATTCAAAAGTAAAAGTCAAGCAAAAATGTTAAACTTAAATTTTTATCATTCCCCGTAATTATTGCCAGTTACCTTACCTCGAAAAACAATGTACTGGTAAAGGTTGTAGAACAACATCACGGGGATGAGAAAGCCAATAAAGATAAGCATGATTACTAACGAACTAGGATCAGATGCTGCCTCATAGATATTGATTCTATTGGGAATGATGTAAGGGAAGACAATCAATCCTAACCCAATAAACGACAATCCAAACAGTAGAATTGTCCAGACAAAAGGTGCTCTTTCTTCTTTGCGGTTGAGACTCTGCAAAAGTTGCCAAATCAGAACGACTCCCAGCACGGGTATGATGGCAAAGATATAAACTAGAGGCTGTTGAAACAAGCGTAACCTAGCATTTTCATAAATTATTGGTGTTGTAATTGTAATTAAAATTGCGCCGATTAGTGTCGTCCAAGCAGCAATTTTGGCAGTTTTATAGTGAGTTTCTTGCAATTCCCCTGTCGTTTTCCAAATAAGATAGGTGGAGCCAATCAGCACATATCCTTGAATCAATGTCAAAGCTACCAGCACCGATGGAAGGCTCAACCAATCCCAAGTTGTACCAATAAAGTGCCCCGCCTCATCAACATTAATCCCCTTCAGCACAGCACCAAGGGCAAATCCTTGACCAAGTGCGGCGCTAAAACTCCCGGCACCAAAGGCGAAATTCCAAAATAATTTGCGGTTTGCTTGTTCACGAAACTCAAATGCTACACCACGAAAGATAAACCCAAACACCATTACAAAAATTGGAATGTATAAAGCATTTAAAATCGTGCCATATGCTAGTGGAAATGCGCCAAACAGACCCCCAGCCATGAGAACTAGCCAAGTTTCATTAGCATCCCAAATGTTGCTTAAGCTAGTCATTAAGATGCCTCGGCGTTCATCATCGGAAGAAGTAAGAGATAATATCCCCACCCCTAAGTCAAATCCATCTAGCATCACGTAGAGGAATAGAAAAAGAGCTAAAATGATAAACCATACTTGGGGAAGAAGATAGTTTAGCGTCTCCATAAAATATCCTATGCTGCTCCATATTTAATTTGCAGTCAATTAGTCAAAATCCCTATCCAAATAGACTTTATTGATTTGGAATGTTGAATTAGTCATTGTTGTGCTTCTACAGGGCGTTCATCTGGAACGAACTCTCCAGGGGTTGTATCTACTGCTGGTTTAGTGATTTCCACACCTGGTACTGGCAAGTCGAGATTTGGGCCTCTGCGAATAATGCGGCTGCCAAAGTACAAAACCGCAATAAATAAAAAGCTGTAAACTGTAGCAAAGCCAGTTAGTGAAACTAAGACATTACTAGCGGGTAGACGAGAAGCCGCATCTGCTGTGCGGATTTGCCCGTAAAGCGTCCACGGCTGTCTTCCTACACAGCGGACAATCCAGCCTGACTCTACGGCGATGTATCCTAGAGGAGCTGCGAACATCCAAGCCCGCATCAACCAACGCTGTTGAGTAATATTTTCGGCTGAGAGTTTACCGCGCAACCATTGCAGCGTACTCAATAACACTAATCCGGCTAAGAAAAAGCCAATGGCAATCATGACGCGGAAAGCGTAGTAAATCAAACCCACCATATGAGGACGATCCTCTGGTTTCCACTCCTTCAAGCCGCGTACTGGTTCGGAAAGATTCTTTTTGAATTCCAGAATGTATCCCAGCGCATTCGGAACAGTGATTTCCCAGTCATTTTTTTGCGCCTTTTCGTTAGGTATAGCTACAAGACTCCAATCAGCAGGCTGTCCCGCAGGTGAAGATTCCCACTGTGCTTCCATTGCTGCAAGTTTTGTGGGTTGATAATGATAAACTTGTTCCCCGCTCAAATGCCCAATGTATATTTGTAATGGGGCAACTGCAATAGCCGCTGCTAAAGCAATCTTCAAAGAGTACGAAAAGAAAGCTGGATGGCGTTCTTTGAGAATATACCAAGCACTAATTCCACCAATGACAAATAGTGAAGTCTCCAGTGTGGCAAAGAACATATGCATCACACTGTTGACCATAAAAGGATTTAAAATTGCCTGAAAGTAATCGTGGACAATAAATTTTCCATTAACCATTTCCCCACCCGATGGGGTTTGCATCCAGGAATTTGCTGTCAAAATCCACAGGGTTGATAGGTTCGCGCCAACGGCAACTAAAATTGTTGAAAGATAGTGAATAGTGGGATTAACGCGTTCCCAACCAAATAACATAATGCCTAAAAAAGCAGCTTCTAGCATGAATGCCCAAGAGGCTTCAAACCCAATAACGCTGCCAAAAAAGTTACCTACTGCTTCCGAGAAAGGTGCCCAATTAGTACCAAATTGAAATTCCATTGGGAT
The DNA here is from genome assembly GCF_015714705.1 of Nostoc sp. NZL. NCBI lineage: Bacteria > Bacillati > Cyanobacteriota > Cyanophyceae > Nostocales > Nostocaceae > Nostoc > Nostoc sp. NZL. The sequence goes on from NZ_WBKL01000208.1 coordinate 77,329, forward strand.
ACCCGTTGCTACACCAATCCCAAAGTTCAGGATGTAAAACTTAGACCAAAAGCGGGCATGGAGGTAGTAGTCTGGATTACGAGTCTTTAGCCATAGCCCCTCGATAATGACCAAATAAATCCCCATCCCTGTAGTCAAGACGGGCCAAAGTATATGGAATATCGCAGTCAGTGCAAATTGCATCCGTGATAGCACAACTGAATTGGATAAAAATTCCATGCCTATATTCCTTTATTGAAACTCACTCTTATTTGTTTCTCTAAGTCCAAATTCAACAGCCCAAAATCTTTAGATGGAGATTCTAATGCCATCCAATTTTCTTTATTCACTATGGAATATTAATTATTGACAATTCGTGAATAATATTCTAGCGATCGCAGTTCCCATAAACTTCATTATCATAGTCAAAAGGAAATACTAATTCCGTAGATTTTCTCTTTATTAAACTTTATTAGGCAGGAAAGCATCTCTCTATAGATAGGGAAAGTTTTCTAAATTGTGAGTGACTTAGTAATATACGTCAAAAGACAAGAGGTCAAAGTTGGCATAAAAAACTCAGGAGTGAGTTTCAATCCCTAATAGGGATTTTGATGAATTGCAATTAGACATCGCTAATCAAAAGTTACGCCGAAGTCGTTTCAATCCCTAATAGGGATTTTGATGAATTGCAATAAGCTAGTCTATTGAAGTTGAGCAAGCAGAAAAGTTTCAATCCCTAATAGGGATTTTGATGAATTGCAATAAGCTAGTCAAGCCTAGCGATCGCAACATATTAGGTTTCAATCCCTAATAGGGATTTTGATGAATTGCAATAAGAGAAACCAAAGAACTTAATGTCTCAAAAAGAGTTTCAATCCCTAATAGGGATTTTGATGAATTGCAATAAGC